>JALHUB010000020.1 GCA_022865685.1 Dehalococcoidia bacterium
ATTTTCGCAACGACATCCGGTGCTCCCTCACGCTAGTCTAAATCCGAAGAACATCGCCAACCAGAAGCGGCGGCGAAGGCAAGGGGCTACCACGCCGCGAGAGGAGCTTACCATGACCAACGCAGTAGACGACTACGACGACCTTCTGGACGACGGCAATCACCGCTGGCGCAAGCGGCTCATCCTTTCCGCGCTGGTCGCGGCTTTGGCCGTAGCGTGCGTGTTTGTGCTCTGGGCCACGATGCTGCGCGGCGGCGGCCCGGCGGAAAGCGCCGTCCAGACGGCGAAGGTGCAGCGCGGCTCAATCATGAAGACCATCAGCACCAGCGCTACGACCGCCTCTCAGGCAACCGCCAACCTCTCCTTCGGCTCGTCGGGCAAGGTCACCGCAGTCAACGTCAGCGTCGGCCAGGAGGTGAAGCAGGGCGACGTGCTCGCCGAGGTGGAATCGACGACGCTCCAGGACGCCGTCACGCGCGCGCAGGTCAACCTCTCGTCGGCGCAGACCAAGCTCAACCAACTGCTCGAGGGCAGCACCACCGCGGAGCTTGCCTCAGCCGACCAAAGCGTGATACAGGCGGAGGCGAACCTCGACAAGGCCGACGCGGCGCTGGAAGACCTCTACGCCGGGCCGACGACCGAAGAGCGCGATACCGCGCAGCAGTCCGTGCTCAACGCCGAGTCGCAGCTTGCCAAGGCGCAGACCGCGCGCGCGAACGTCGACACGGCGTGGAGCAACGCGGTCGCGGCTGCGGAAGCAGCGGTGGAGAAGGCGCAGACCGCGCTCGACAAGGCTGAAAGCTCCGCCGTCGATGCGGCGGATGCCCTGTCGCTTGCCGAGGCGAAGCTGGAGGGCGCGGAGAACTCATATTGCGCCTCCGACAACTCTCCATCGTTTTGCACGTCGAACGCGACCCCGATTTCGTCTTCGGATGAAAGCGATCTCCTGACGCTCGCCTCAGAGGGCAATCAGCAGGCCTCCAACGTCCTCTCGGCCAACAACGCCTACAAGACGGCGCGGTCGGCGAAGAGCAATGCGGAGGATGCGGTCGACCGGGCCGAGGCAGACCTCCAGACGGCAGAAGACAACCTCGACGAACTCGGAAGCGGCCCGAGTAGTGACGACATAGCTTCGGCGGATGCGGCGGTCGAGTCGGCGCAGCTTACGCTCAAGATGGCGAACGACAAGCTAGCAGGACTGGACCAGGCTCCCTCGGAAGACGACGTGACACAGGCGCAACACAACGTCGACTCAGCCGCCGCCGCGCTTGTCGCCGCCCAGGCAAAGCGCGACGAAACGTACCAGGGTTCGAAGCCGGAAGACATCGATGCTCAGGAGGACCAGGTGCGGCTCGCCCAGATATCCGTCGACGAGGCGAAAAGAGACCTGGAGAAGGCGCAGATCATCGCCCCCTTCGACGGCACGGTAGCCGCGCTCAACATCACCATCGGCGACACGGCGGGCTCAAGCTCGGCGTCCAGCTCGTCCAGCACTTCGACGTCGAGCTCTACCAGCAGCAGTTCGGCGGCAATCGTCCTCAACACGCCGAACGCGCTCGTCCTCAACCTGAGCATCGGCGAGTCCGACCTGCCGAGCGTGAAGGCCGGCCAGAGCGGCACCGCCACGTTCGACGCGATCAGCGGCCGGATATTCCCCATCACCATCGACACGGTCGGCACGAATCCGACGACGACCCAGGGCGTCGTCACCTACCAGGCGCGGGCGCGCATCCTCACCCGCGATAGCGCCAGGGCAGCCGCGACAGCGCAGTCAGCAGGCGCGTCGTCCGGACAGGCGCCCTCCGCCGCTCAAGCGCAGGCCAGCTCCGACGCGACTACCACGGCAGAGCCCGTCCCGGGCATGAACGCCTCAGTAACGATAATCATCGACCAGGCGCAGGACGTGCTCACCGTCCCGGCGACCGCCGTCCAGACGGAAGGACGCAGCAAGTACGTCACGGTCCAGAAGGACGACGGGTCGAAGGAGAAGGTCACGGTGGAGACCGGCCTCAGCGACGACTCTAACACGGAGATCACGAGCGGCCTGGAAGAGGGCCAGACGGTGATCATCCCGGGCGCTACGTCAACGTCGAGCTCGTCGGGCCAGGACACATCGTCCCAGCAAACGAACCCGTTCTTCGGCGGCGGGCCACCGGGCGGGTTCCCAGGAGGGGACTGACCCATGATCCGCCTCGAAAGCATTGTCAAGGTGTATCGCGCCGGAGACGTGCCGGTGCCGGCGCTGCGGGGAATCGACCTGGAGATTCAGCGCGGCGAGTTCCTGTCCATAGTCGGGCCGTCCGGCTCCGGCAAGTCGACGCTCATGCACATCCTGGGCTGCCTCGATAGGCCCAGCCGCGGCGTCTACCAGTTCGAAGGCCGCGACGTGCACCGGATGACGGACGCGCAACTAGCGACGATACGCAGCCGTCGCATCGGCTTCGTGTTTCAGTCGTTCAACCTGCTGTCGCGCTGGCCGGCCGTCTCGCAGGTAGAGCTGCCTCTCATCTATCGCGGCGCGCCGAACCGTCGACGGCTGGCGCTGCGTGCCCTCGCCGAAGTGGGACTGCGTCATCGCGCGCGCCACCGACCGACGCAGCTCTCCGGCGGCGAGCAGCAGCGGGTCGCCATCGCGCGGGCGCTGGTCACGAACCCGGCGCTTATCCTCGCCGACGAGCCGACCGGCGCCCTCGACTCGAAGTCGACGGCGGACTTGATGGACATGTTGGTCCGTCTGAACAAGGAGCGCGGCATGACCATCGTTCTCGTGACTCACGAGTTGGAGGTCGCGGCCTACACGCATCGCGTCGTCCAGCTCCGTGACGGACGCGTCGTCTCCGACGCGCCGCCGCAGCAGGCGACGGCACCTCCGCCGGCGACCGTGCCCGAGGAGGCGCCGGCATGAAGATCTTCAGCATGGTCCAAGCAGCGGTCATGGCCCTCACGACGAACAAGCTCCGTACCGGCCTCACCATGCTCGGCATAGTAATCGGCGTGGGTGCGGTCATCGCCCTCATGGCGGCCGGTCAGGGCGCGAAGCAGGGCGTGACGAAGGAAGTCAGCGGACTCGGCAGCAACCTCATCTTCGTCACGGCGCAGCGCAGCCAGAGCACAAGCAGTAGCAGTAGCAGCAGAACAAGTAGCAGCACCAGGTCGTTCAACCCCTTCTCGCTCACGACCGACGACGCCGACGCGCTGAAGGGCAACTCACTCCTCCCGTACGTCGAGGCAGTCGTCGCCCAGTACAGCCTCGACCTCGAGTCGAAGCTGACCGGCAATGGCCGCTC
>JALHUB010000157.1 GCA_022865685.1 Dehalococcoidia bacterium
CGGCGGACGGCCGCGTCAACGAAACCTCCGCTAGCACTCATCTTCTTCGCGGCCCGGACGGCGAGATTGTCGGGGTCGAAGGCTCCCTCAGAGACATCACAGAGCGCAAGCGGATGGAGAAGGCGCTGCGGGAGCAGGTCCGGCGCGACCCGCTGACCGGCGCGCTCAACCACGGAGCCATCGTCGAAGAGCTGAAGACCCTGATCGCCAGCGGCGGCGACAGCTCCTCCCACGCCGTGGCAATGATCGATGTTGACGGCCTGAAGGCGATAAACGACACCTACGGCCACCAGGTCGGCGATGCTGTTCTCGTGGCGGTCGCCGACGCACTCTCGAAAGGCGGCACCATCGTCGGGCGGTACGGAGGGGATGAGTTTGTGGCCCTTCTGCCAGACACTGACCGGGACGCCGCCGGACGCTATCGCCAACAAGTGCTTGCCGTACTGGCAAAGGCAGACTTGCGCGATTCGGAGACCGGTTCGAGGGTGCCAATTGTTGCCAGCGTCGGGCTCGCCATCTACCCGACAGAGGCTGGGAGGATCGAGGAACTGATCAAGCTGGCTGATAGTGCGATGTATGAGTGGCGGCGCCAGCGGCCCGTCGCGCCGACCGCGAGCGCCTTGTCACGGCCCATGGGCGGCGAGCGCGCCGCGAAGATGGTCGGAGAGATAGTACCGCTCTTGACATCCCCAGGCGACCTCAACGACAAGCTGCGCCTGGTCGCTCATCGGCTGTCGGTCGGCACCGGCTACGACGCCGTCAATTTTCAGGTGTTCGAGCAGCCATCCAACGTGGCAGGAACCCAGAACACCGTCGCCCGGCTGCCCGACGAACTGATTGAGGCGTGGGACCGTGCGCAGCGTGAGGCCGCGGATGCGCCCATCCGCGCGATCCTGGAGCGTACGCACCGCCCGGTCATCATAGACGACCCGCAGCACGATGAGCGGCTTACCGACGAGCAGCAGCAACTGCTGCGTGCGGCGGGACTACGGTCGGCTCTGGTCGCCCCGATGATCTGGCGGAATGAGGTGATCGGCACCCTGTCAGTCGCCAGCAAGCGGGAAGCGGCGTTCGGGCCCAATGATGCCCAGTTCCTGATGGCTGTTGCCACCCAGGTCACAGCGATCGCGCGCATGGCGACGCTGGTCGACGAGCTCCAGTCGACTTCAACCCGCCTCGTGCAAGGCCACACCGATACAGTAGTGCTGCTCGCCGCCGCCGCCGAGGCCCACGATCAGGCCACGGGTCTCCACCTCCGGAGCGTCCGCACCATAACTGAAGCCCTGGCGCTCGAGCTGGGCTACAGCGAAGACTACGCGGAGGAGCTAGGTTTGGCCGCTGTCCTCCACGACATCGGCAAGATCCGGGTGCCAGACGTCGTCCTTTCCACCGCCGGCGCACTCACCGACGAGGAATGGGAACTGATGAAACAGCATACCGCCTGGGGTCAGGACTTCCTGTCCGAGCGGCCGGGCTTCGAACTGGCGGCCACCATCGCCCGCTCACACCACGAGCGCTGGGACGGCAGCGGATATCCCGATGGTCTGGCGGGCACAAGCATCCCCAAGGCCGCCAGTATCGTCTCCGTGGCCGACTCCTTCGATGCCATGACCAGCGACCGGCCCTACAAAGCGGCTCGGTCCGTCGCCGCTGCTGTACGAGAGATCGTGGCGTGCTCGGGCGCGCAGTTCAGCCCCAAGGTTGTGCAAGCCCTGGTGCGGCTTCACAGGCAGAAGAGGCTGGCTCGCCTGCACCGCGAGGCACTCGAAGACCTGGCAGCTTAGCGATAGCTGACC
>JALHUB010000158.1 GCA_022865685.1 Dehalococcoidia bacterium
GTACCACAAGCGCCTCGACGGCCGAAGCCCGCAGGGCCCGCACGAGGACTACGTCGCCTTCTATTCGGCAGGGCGGCTGGTCCGCGAGCGGCACGCCGACGCGCTGTACAACGTGGCGATAATCGCCGACACCGAAGTCAGATCGATGGGACGTTCGGTTGGCGGCACGGGCATTCTCGCTTACTTCAATCCGCCCTTCGTCGCTGCGGCCTTCGCGCCGGTCTCGGCGCTGCCCATCGAAACGGCCGCCGTGTTCATAGGCATCGGCTGCACCGGCCTGGCGTTGCTATCGGCGCTTCTCCTGCAGCGATTGCTCGGGTTGAAAGAGCGCCTCCACAAGCTCCTCTTCTGGCTCTGGTTCCTGTCCCTGCACTCCGTCACTTGGTCGGTCCTCCACGGGCAGCTGTCCCTTCTTCTCCTGATGGGCTGGCTGTTGTTCGTCGTTCTTCAGATGAAGGGACGCGAGAAGTTGTCCGGCGCGGCACTGGCGCTGCTTCTCGTGAAGCCGCAGATGGCGGTCCTGCCGGTCGCGCTGCTGCTCTGGAAGCGACGCTGGCCGGCCCTCGGGGTCTTCGCCGCAATCGCCTGGGTGCTGGCGATGGTTTCGATATCGGTCTCCGGGCTGTCCGTCATCACCGAGTACCCACGTTTTCTGGCCCACAGCACCGAGTGGGAGGGCCGATGGGGTGTCTCGCCTCTCGGGATGTTCGGCTGGAACGGATTCATCGCCCATTTCGTCGACAACAACAGCCCTCTGCACCTCATGCTGACGCTGGCGCTGGACGCTGTTACGCTCGTCGCCGCCGTGGTCTGCTTCAGGGGCAAGTGGGAGCCGCAGAAGCCACGCTTTCTCCTCCAGTGTGGGAGCCTGCTAGGCGCGTCGCTGCTGATAAACCCCCACCTTTACATGCAGGACCTATCGCTGGTGGCGCTGATCGCGGTGCTGGGGGTCGCTTATGCGCTGCGAACGAAGACAAGGCTACATCTCTGGCTGGCGCTGGCGCTGCTAACGTGGCTGACGCAGCTCTGGGGGCTGCGCATCCTGGACGACGGCGGTATCAACGTCCTGACGCCGACGATGGCGCTCCTGCTGATCGGCTGCGCTCTGTCGCTGAATGCGAAGCCGGCAGCCACGCCGATGCCCGTGCTCGACCCACAGAGACCGGCCGAACTGAACCTCGCGCTCCTCGTGCAGGCGGCGTACGTGGGGTTCATCGCCGCTGCCTGCGTCTTTCGGCGCACATTCCTCATGCCCGACGCCATCTTCCTCTTGCTGCTGCTCGGCTTCGTGTGGGGGAAGCGGCGCGTCGAGTTCGTGCGCGACTTTGCGCCGTTCGTCCTGCTGCTCCTGTCCTACGACGCCCTGCGCGGCTTCGCCGACGACCTCACTTCGAGCGTGCACGTCGGCTATCCGATCGCCATGGACAGGCTGCTATTCTTCGGCCACGTGCCGGCGCAGGACCTGCAGCGCTGGCTCTTTGACGAAAACGCCGCCCACTGGTACGACTCCGCGGCGGCGCTGCTGCACGCGGCGCACTTCGTCGTGCCGCTGTTGTTCGCGGCGCTCATCTGGCAGTACCGACGCGACCAGTACTGGCGGTTCATGGCGGCGCTGCTCCTGCTCTCCTACGCCGCCTTCGTCACGTTCGTGCTGGTGCCGACGGCTCCGCCCTGGTGGGCAAGCGCGAACGGGTATCTGGACGGCGTGCGCCTAATCCATCTCTCTTCGCACACCGCCTTCCTCTACGATAAGGTGAGCCCCAATTCAGTGGCGGCCATGCCTTCGCTGCACGCCGCCTACCCCTGGCTCTTCTTCCTCTTTGCCTGTCGACTATGGGGCAAGCGCGGCGGACTTGTCGCTCTCTATCCGGCGGCCGTGTTCTTCGCCGTCGTCTACCTGGGACATCACTACGTCGTCGACATCATCGGCGGCATCGTCTACGCCAGCGCATCGTACGCCCTCGTCTGCGGCCCGGTCGGCGAATGGGTCGCGCGCTTCAGGTGGCTCCCTCAGCGGCGCTCGTCGCCCGCCGCCCCGCCGGTCGCGGCGAGTACGGCGAGGTCGTAGCTGATTCCGGCGGCGCCCAGGGCCGTCACCCGAGCGGCCTCGGCGTTGCTATCCACCGGCCGGCAGAAGGCCTCGACGCCCCGTTCCCGCGGGCAGGAAACCCTGCTTCGCCGCATGCCGCCAACCGACGCTGGGCTCCGACCCCATTTTCGACTATTGTGTACTACGTTCGACGTTGCCGCGCTGGAGGCGACATGGGAAAGATCAGCGATATCCTTGCGAAGGCAAAGGCCGAAGGGCGTCTGGCGCTCATTGCCTACGTCACTTGCGGCTTCCCCGGCCCGCAGGCCACGCCCTCCATCGTCCGGGCGCTGGTCGACGGCGGCGCCGATTTGATCGAGCTCGGCGTGCCGTTCAGCGACCCCATCGCCGACGGCGCGACGATCCAGAAGGCGAGCTTTCGCGCGCTCGAAGCCGGCACAAACGTCTCGATCTGCCTCGACGTCGCCGCGCGGGTCCGCCGCGATTCTGCCCATACCCCCCTCATCCTGATGAGCTACGCCAACCCTATCCTCGCCTTCGGCGTCGATGCCTTCGTCGACGAGGCGGCCGCGGCCGGCGTCGACGGCCTGATCGTCGTCGACTTGCCGCCGGAGGAGGGCGCAGAGCTACGTGGCCGCTGTCGCGCCGCCGGCATCGATAACGTCCTGCTCGTCGCCCCCGGCTCCGACGACGAGAGGATCGGCCGCATCGCAGCGGCGGCGTCCGGCTTCATCTATTGCGTGAGCGTCGCCGGTGTGACCGGCGCCCGCACCGAGCTTCCCGCCGACCTGCCCGACTTCCTCGCCCGCGTGCGACGTCACACGTCGCTTCCGCTGGCCGTCGGATTCGGCGTTTCGCGGCCGGAGCACCTGCGGTCGCTGCACGGTCTGGCCGATGCCGCGGTTGTCGGCAGCGCCATCGTCGACGTCATCGATGCGTCGCCGCCCAGCGAGATCGAGGCGCGACTGAAGGACTACGTACAAACGCTTGTTCGCTATCGAGAGGCCAGCGACGGACCCGGCGCTTGACAAGCTTCCCGCGCGCTGTTATAGTGCTGCAAAATCGAATAGCGCATCGGCGAAGAGCAGGACTAGTACGTCGCTAAGCGAGGCTAACCCGCCACAGGCGGGCGCAGAGAGCCGGAACAGGTGGAAACCGGCGCCGGCGCAGCGATAGGAATGGACCTGGGAGCCGCACCCCCGAAAGCCCTCCGCGATTGGGCCGTAGGGGACGCCGGAGCGGGCACCGTTAGCAGAGCCCAGGGTATCGCTTTCGCTGAGGAAGGACGTACCTGACAAGAGACGCCCCGGCATTGCCGCGGCAACTAGGGTGGCACCACGAGATGAACCCCTCGTCCCTACGACGAGGGGTTTTTGTTTGCCCGGGGGTGAGGAAATGGGACACGCAGCATACCAGCCAAGCCTGTCGGAGGCGCACGCGCTCGCCGGCCGGGGCAACCTTTTGCCGGTCTTCACTGAGGTAACGGCGGACCTGGAGACACCCGTCTCTGCCTACCTGAAGGTCGCGCGCGGGCAGCACTCGTTCCTGCTGGAAAGCGTCGAGGGCGGCGAGCGCCTGGGACGCTACAGCTTCATCGGCACCGAGCCGTATCGCGTCCTGACCAGCCCGGCCGGAGGCGCGACCGACCCGCTGCGGGACATCGAAGCAGAGTTGGGACGCTTCAGCGTCGTGCCGCTGCCCGGCCTGCCGCGGTTCCACGGCGGCGCGGTCGGCTTCCTGGCCTATGAGGCCGCGCGCCATTTCGAGCGACTGCCCTCGCCGGCGGATGACCCGCAGGCGCTGCCGGAGGCCGTCTTCATGTTCACCGACACACTCCTTGTCTTCGACCACCTCCAGCACAAGATAAAGGTGGTAAGCCACGCCCGCCTCGACGGCGACATCGACTCCGCCTACCGCCAGGCCACCTGGCGCATCGACGAGCTCGCGGAGCGCCTGGCGAAACCGCTGGCCGCCCCTGACCGCGACGAGGCGCCTGAGGGCGCAAACGGTGGCCGGGAGATGTCGTCGAATGTGGGCCGCGATCAGTTCATGCGGTCCGTGGAGCGGGCACGCGAGTACATCATCGTCGGCGACGCCATCCAGGTCGTGCTCTCGCAGCGCCTCTCGCTGCCGACGCAGGCTTGCCCGTTCGAGGTCTACCGCGCGCTGCGGGCGATAAACCCTTCGCCCTACATGTACTACCTGCGCCTCGGCGACGCCTATATCGTCGGCTCGTCGCCGGAGATGCTGGTGCGCGTCGAGGACGGTACGGTCACCACGCACCCCATCGCCGGCACGCGGCCGCGCGGTCGCGACGCGGCGGACGACGCGGCGCTCGAAGCAGAGCTTCGCGCCGACGAGAAGGAACGCGCCGAGCACACCATGCTCCTCGACCTCGGCAGGAACGACATCGGGCGGGTCAGCGAGCCGGGCAGCGTCGAGGTCGGTCAGTGCATGGACGTGGAGCGCTACTCGCACGTCATGCACCTCGTCTCGCACGTCTCCGGACGCCTGCGCGACGGCCTCACCGGCTTCGACGCCCTTCGCGCCTGCTTCCCGGCCGGCACCGTCTCCGGCGCGCCGAAGATACGGGCAATGGAGATCATCGCGGAGCTGGAGCCGGACAAACGTGGGCCCTACGCCGGCGCCGTCGGCTACTTCGATCTGCGCGGCAACCTGGATACGGCGATAACCATTCGCACCATCGTCGTGAAGGACGGCGTGGCGCACGTGCAGGTCGGCGCGGGCATCGTCTACGACAGCGTGCCCGAGCGCGAGTACGACGAAACACTGAGCAAGGCGCGCGCCCTGCTGCGGGCCATCGAGCAGGCGGAGGAGACGGCGGCGCCGCGGCCCGCCGTGCGAGGGTACTGACATGCTCCTGCTCATCGACAACTACGATAGCTTCACCTTCAACCTCTACCAGTACCTCGCCGAGCTGGGCGCGGACCTGCACGTCGTGCGGAACGACGCGACCACGCTGGAGGCGATCGAGGCGATGGCGCCGGAGCGGATCGTCATCTCGCCGGGGCCGTGTACGCCGCGACAGGCAGGCATCAGCGTCGAAACCGTCCGGCGCTTTGCCGGCGTCGTGCCGATACTCGGCGTCTGCCTCGGCCACCAGTGCATCGGCGAGGCGTTCGGCGCGACCGTCGACGGCGCCGGGGAGATCGTCCACGGCAAGGTGTCGGAGATCCACCACGACGGCAAGGGAGTCTACCGCGGCCTGCCCAGTCCCTTCCCCGCGACCCGCTACCACTCGCTGGCGGTGCGTCGCGACAGCATCCCGCCATGCCTCGAAGTCACTGCCTGGACGGAGAGCGGCCTGGTCATGGGCATTCGACACCGCGACCTGCCGGTCGAAGGCGTCCAGTTCCATCCGGAGTCGATTCTGACGCCGGCGGGCAAGAGCCTGCTGCGCAACTTCCTGGAGGTACCACGATGATACGAGAAGCGATCTCGGCGGCAGTGGCAGCGCGTGACCTGACCGAGAACGAGGCCGCCGACGTCATGGAAGAGATCATGTCCGGCGAGGCGACGCCCGCCCAGCTCGCGGCGTTCCTGACAGCGCTGCGACTCAAGGGCGAGACGGTCGACGAGATAACCGGCATGGCGCGCGTCATGCGGGCGAAGGCCTGTCGCGTCGACTGTGACGGCGCAGTCCTCGACACCTGCGGCACCGGCGGCGACGCCAGCGGGACGTTCAACGTCAGCACGGCGGCGGCGTTCGTCGCGGCCGCGGCGGGCGCCAGGGTCGCGAAGCACGGCAACCGCGCCATGAGCAGTCGCTGCGGCTCCGCCGACGTGCTCGAGGCGCTGGGCGCGAAGATCGAGCTTTCGCCGGAGGAGGCGGCGGCGTGCCTGGAGCAGACGGGCTTCTGCTTCATGTTAGCGCCGCGCTACCATCCGGCGATGCGCCATGCCGCCGGCCCGCGACGCGAGATCGGCATTCGCACCGTCTTCAACATACTCGGGCCGCTGTGCAATCCCGCCGGTGCGACCCGTCAGGTCCTCGGCGTCGCCGACGAATCGCTGGGCAAGAAGATGGCGCAGGTGCTCGCCCGCCTCGGCTGCGAGCGCGCCCTGATCGTTCACGGCGAAGAAGGGCTCGACGAGCTGAGTCCTGCGGGACCGTCGCAGGTGTGGGAGATCAGGGGCAGCGCCGTCGAGCGCTATCGCGTCTCGCCGTCCGACGCCGGGCTGGCATCACAACCGCTGTCGTCGGTAGGCGGCGGCACGCCGGAGGACAACGCGCGTATGCTGCGGTCGGTGCTCTGCGGCGAAGTGAGCGCCTTGCGCGACTTCACGCTGCTCAATGCGGCGGCGGGCCTCATCGCCTGCGGTCTGGCCGGCGATTTCGCGGACGGCGTCGCGACGGCGGCGCGCGCCATCGATGGCGGCGGCGCGCTGGCGAAACTGGAGCGCTTCATCGCGGTGAGCACTGCCACAGACTGACGAC
>JALHUB010000159.1 GCA_022865685.1 Dehalococcoidia bacterium
CCCTGAAACATGTGGCCGCTGCGTTCATAACGGTGATTGAAGTAGCCCGTGTAGCTGGCGTTCAGGTATTGCATTGCTGCGGCGAGATTGGGCTGCGGCGTCTCAACAAAGAGGTGCTCGTGATGGTCCATCAGGACAAACGCGTGCAGGCGCAATCGGTAGGTGGCCACGGTGCGTGAAAGCCAATCGAGCCGGCGCTTCCTGTCGTGATCGTCGAGAACGATGTCCCGTCTCTCGTTTCCGCGCGAGGTCACGTGATACAGCGCGCCGGCGAATTGAATCCGCAGTGGCCTGGACATGGCGGAAATCTATCAGCTATGGCGCCTGAAGTCAAGACCTCGAATCAAGACATGTAATATCTTACCGAAGAAGGTATCGTCCTGCCATTTGAGATCTTACCCAAGGAAAGGGAGGAGGAGGATGGCAGGAGAGCGATTGGAGAAGGCGTTCAGCGCGTACCACATGCGGTACGCGGTGGCAAAGTCCCGCGCGGAGCGAACAAGAGTGCTCAACGAGTTCTGTAAGACGGGCCACTACCACCGCAAGTATGCGATTCATCTCTTGAACCGGCCGGATGACAGTGAAGAAGGGAAGTCCCGGCGTCGCCGCGGTGTGACGTACTCGCCGATGGCTCTGCGGGTCTTGGAGGGAATCTGGAAGGCGGCGGGGTATCCGTGGAGCGAGCGGCTGAAGGGGCTGCTGCCCTTGTGGCTGCCGTGGGCGCGGGGACGCTTGCCGGGGCTGACCCCCGACGTCGAGCGGCAGCTTTTGGCCATCAGCGCGCGGCAGATCGACCGGAGGCTTCGCCAGAAGAAGCGATCGCTCAAACGGCGCCTCTATGGGAGAACGAAGCCCGGCACGCTCCTGCGGCGGGAGATTCCCGTAAAGGCCGGGGCGTGGGACGTGGCCGAACCCGGCTCGGCCGAGATCGACCTGGTCAGCCATTCGGGCCCGTCGGCGACAGGACAGTTCGGTCACACGCTGAACCTGACGGATATCTTCCTGGGCTGGTGTGAAAGCCGCGCGGTGCTGGGCGCGGGCCAGGACGGCGTCGTGGCGGCCCTGGAAGCGATGCGCCGGAGTCTGCCCTTTCCCTTGCGCGCCGTCGACAGTGACAACGGGTCGGAGTTCATCAACCATCACCTGGTCGATTACTGCCGCTGGCGGAAGATCGCGTTCACCCGCTCTCGTCCTTACAAGAAAGACGACAACGCCCACATCGAGCAGAAGAACTGGACTCATGTGCGCAAAGTCTTCGGCTGGGAGCGGTACGACACCCCCGAGATCATCGCCGCCATGAACGACCTGTACAAGAACGAGCTGCGTCTGATGATGAACCTCTTCCAGCCCAGCGTCAAGCTCATCGAGCGCGTCCGTGTCGGTTCCAGGCTCACCCGGCGCTACGACAAGGCCCGCACGCCGCTGGATCGCCTGGTGGCGTTCTACAAAGGCCAGCCGCTGCCCGAAGCCGTGCGCGCCCTGCTGGCCCAGCGCCAAGAGATCAACCCCTTCGAACTCACCGAAACCATCGACCGAAAGCTCGACCGAATCGAACGCCTCCGATGCGCGCCCCTGATCTCGCGGTGCGAGCGCCGCGCGGCCCCTCTCTCCCCCCAGAGGGGCCATCAACTCCTGGAGACCACCCATGTCCTACGGTAAGAAATCAAATGTCCTGACGATACACCCTTCGGTAAGATCTACAAATGTCTTGACAGGGAACGGGGTACGCCAAGCTCCTTGCGAATCGCGCGCACTACGGCCTCTGCGCACAGGCGTGCGCCGAGCTCGCTCAGGTGCAGTTGGTCCTCGCGCAGGCAGCCGTCGAGGTCGGCCTTCACGATCGCGTTGAGGTCGTCGACGGGTACGCCGTATTTTTCCATGACCTGCCGCGCGGCGGCGTTGTACTGATCGATCTCCTCGTTGC
>JALHUB010000160.1 GCA_022865685.1 Dehalococcoidia bacterium
CGGCACGAAGACGTCCTCGAAGACCGTCATGACCTCCTGCCCACCGAAACGCACGTTGCCGACATCGAGGTTGAACCGCTCGAGCTTACGAGTGTCGCTGGCCTGCCGCCCGTAGATGTAGCGGATGCCGGGCGTGGTCGTCGGCACGGCGAAGCAGATCGCCCAGTCCTCCTCGCCGGGGCGCATGGCGATGGTGGGCATGACGATGATCTCGTGCGAGTTCAACATACCCGTCTGGTGCAGCTTTGCGCCGCGCACGATCACGCCGTCGCTCTTTCGCTCGACGACGCGCAGGTAGAGGTCGGGGTCGCTCTGCTGGGCCGGGCGTTTGCCGCGGTCGCCCTTGGGATCGGTCATCGCCCCGTCGATCATCTGGTCCTCCGTTTGCACGCGCGCCCAGTAGTCGCGGAAGCGCCGGTGATAGTCGGTGCCGTGCGCCTTGTCGCACTCGAAGGTGACGCTGAAGAGGGCGTTCGCGGCGTCCATGCCGACGCAGCGCTGGAAGCAGCAGGAGGTCACGTTGCCGCAGTGGCGCTGCATGAGAACCTTGTTCATCAGGTCCTGCGTGCTCTGGTGGAGGTGCATGAAGCGGTTTATCTCCTCGCCGGTCAGCGACGAGCGGACGCGGAAGAGCTCGCGGCTCGACTCGTCGTGTGCGCAGTCGAACGTGGCGGCGACGGCGCGTAGCGAAGGCGCGACGAGCGGGTGCTCCGTCAGGTTGGCGGTCTCCTTGCCCAGCACCTGCGCCTTGAGGTTGAGCTTCTTGATCGAGGCGACGTAGGCGTCGCCGGTCTTGATGGCCATTTGCGCACCTTCCTTTTCTACCAGGGACGGGATGATCTCTAGAATCAATTCTAGCATCAGGAATCGTCGAAGGCCATCGAAGCCGGTTGGGGCTGAGCGCGCCCTTAGACGCCTCGGGTGTTGCGCCGCCGCGCCGCGGGTGTAGAATAGAGGCAACGGCTAAGAATGTGCCCTTGCGGTTCCTCATTCGCTGATTCCCGCACTGCCGGCCGGATGGGCCGCGCTCGCAACGATGGGGGAGTGGATGGGTGGCGGACTTCAGATGAGACAACTCAGGACGAGCAGCCCCTTCGGTTTCGGCGCCCCGCATCTACGGGTCTGGGTTGACTGTCCGACCCTATATGTGGAGGGCTTGAGGCGAGAACCAGTGAGTGAGAATTGATGGGCATCAGTGTTCCCTCCTTCGCGCTAAGGATTCCCCGCGGCCGGATGCTGGAACTGGCCGCTACCGTTTTTCTCTGGCAGGCGTCTCTGGGCATCTTCATGCTAACGCTTGTCCAGAACTACCTGCCGCAGAAGCTCGACAGCTCCGCCGCTTTCCCGGGATACGCGCTGGCCTCCTATAGCCTGGCGCGCTTCCTCTGGCAGATGCCCGCAGGCTGGCTCGCGGATCGCTTCGGCAGGCGGCCGGTGCTGGCGATCGGCATAGCCGTCAGCATACCGGTACTGGGCGCGATGATGCTCTTCCCCAGCGGGCATCTCTTTCTCGTGTTCTCCGGGCTGTACGGCCTCGCCGCGGCGACGATGTGGCCCGCCTTCCTGGCGCACGTCGGCGACACGAACGAGCCTGCGCAACGCGGCCGGGTCATGTACCTGCTGAACATCGCCCAGATGCTCGGCCTGGGCGCCGGCGTCATGGTCGGCATGCTGCTCGGCGATTTCGTCTCCTACACCGCCGTCTTCCTGGCCTGCCTGGCGCTGAACGGCCTCGCCCTCGCCGTGGCCCTGCGCCCCGTTGACGCGACCGTGATCACGCAGGCGAGAACGAAGGCGGAGAAGTTCCAGTTCGGCGCTCTTGCCAAGATCCTGAAGCCCGGCATACTTATCCTGGGAGGGATAGTCCTGTTCCTGAGCCTCGGCATCGCGGTCTTCACACCTACCGTAGGCACCTACGTCAAAGAACAGCTCAACGTGCCGATGAGCGAGATGGCGCTCCTGCTGATCCTGCCGGCGGCTGTCGCTGCGGTTATCGCGTTTCGATTCTCCCGTCTCTCAGACCGATTCGGCAGGCAGTTGCCGCTTCTTGTGGGTCTGGCCGTCATCGCGCTGTCCCTATTTGCCCTGACGTTGACACACAGCCCGTTCATCGCCGTCAACCTGGCGGTGCTCGCCGGCCTAGCCTATGCCGTCAGCGTGCCCGCCTGGTGCGCCGCCGCCCTCGACGCGACGCAGGTCCA
>JALHUB010000161.1 GCA_022865685.1 Dehalococcoidia bacterium
CGATTCGCATGGCGAGGAGACTCGACGACCGTCCGATTGAGATCGAGCAAGTGACCATCGAGCGCCAGTGCGAGAATGAGTTCATCGCCGACCTGGCGCCCGCCGCGGAGCGCAACGACGCGATCCTGTCCTTCGGTTGCGGCGCCGGCGTTCAAGCGATTGCGGAGCGCTTCCCCGAGAAGCCGGTCTACGCCGCCCTCGACACGCAGTTCCTCGGCATTCTCGAAGAGCAAGGCATCTGGGCGGAGAAGTGTCTGGGCTGCGGCTCGTGCCTTCTGGCGCGCTTCGGCGGGATCTGCCCCATCACGCGCTGCGCGAAGCGGCTGCTGAACGGCCCCTGCGGCGGCTCCAGTGAGGAGGGCTGCGAAGTCGATCCGACGCGGCCCTGCGCATGGCAGTTGATTTACCGCCGGCTGGAGTCGATCGGGCAGCTCGACAATCTCAACGAGATCGTCCCGCCTCGCGACTGGCGTACGAGCTGGCAGGCGAGCCCCCGCCGGATCGTGCGAGAGGAGCATCGCATCTAGCTGGGGGCTGCTCGCCGGCCGCGCGACGCCTCCGGATCAAGCGGCATTCGCAGCCCCTTCTTGGCTCGCCCGGGTGTAATGCGGTTGCGGCACGAGCGTTTTCCTTTTAGACTACTTGTCAACGACAGTCGACCTACTATGTAAAGTCGTCTGCCAGCGTGTTCCACGGAGCGCATCCTGGACAAGCTAACCGCCGACCCCGCTGCACAGGAGTTGTCGTCTCCGCCTCCGGCCCACGGGCGGTTGCGTCCCGGCAGTTGGTGGCCCTGGCGAACTCGCGGGCCCGGCGCCAACTCCGCTGACAGCGCTGCCGGCCCAGCCCGGCATCGCCGGACCAGACTGATGAGCACTCGATTCCTCCCACTGTATCTTGCTCTGGTCGTGAATGCCCTATTGATCGGCGCCTATCTCTGGAGTGCCGGCGGAGCCAGAATGCACGTCCGTATCGAGGCAGTCAACGGCGTGTACAGGGTCTACGTCGACGGCAAGAAGCAGATTGAGGCGCGATGCGAGCAGTATGACAGTGGGCCCGTGGTTGTCAGCCTACCCTCTCAGAGCCCCGCAGCCGCGCTACCGCAGCCAAGCGGCCTCGATCGGTTGGTCGTAACGGACGCTGACTCGGGCAAGGTCCTTTTCAATGATGGTCCCTTGGCGATGTCGGATCGCCAATGGACCACCCAGCCCTGGGGCTTTGTGAATGCAGGCGACAGCTCCTGGCGGAACTACATTGTGGATGCCTATTTCAAGAATCAATCACAGGCTTCGATAATGGTCCATTCCATCGACCCTAGCAACGGGATAGTCTACTCGTTCCGGCCGTTCCGTCACCTCGACAATGGCCTGGATTACCGGCAGAACGGCAAGTCGGCGAAGTGCCCCGTCACCTGGATCGAGGGTCCGAGCAAGGGTCTCGCGGCGATTGGGTCGGTTGCCGCTCCCGGACTGGAGATGTCGAGGGTGGAGACACTGAAGTCGATGCTGGCCATGACGCTGCGGTCGTATCCGTACGTCCTGGCCGCTCTCTGCGTCATGCTGGCGGTTGCGGTCGTTGTGCACGTGGCCGGTGCGGAGAGGTGGCTTCGCCGGCTTCTGCCACCGCGGGGGTTCCTTTCGGCGGGTGGCTTCGCTCTTGTGGTTGCCTGCGCTGCTTTCGGCGTCCTCTTCTATATCAGTCACAACGTCAATCAGCAGGTTCCGCACGTCCCGGATGAGGTGGCATACGTATTCCAGGCCAAGATCCTTGCCTCGTTCCACCTGACAGTCCCGATACCGCGGCCAAAGGAGGCCTTCGACTTCTTCTACCCGAGCATGCTCGTGGACTCGGGGGGGCGTTGGGCGAGCATCGTCCTCTTCGGCCACCCGCTGGCGCTGGCAATCGGCGAACTTGTGCGAGCAGTGTGGCTGGTTCCACCGGTGCTCGGCGGTCTCTCGATCCTGCTGATCTATCGTGTCGGGCGGCAAATCCATGGTGCGCAAGTCGGCGTCTTGGCAGCGGTTCTACTTGCCTTCTCGCCGTTCTTCCAGATGACGGCGAGCAATCTCATGTCTCACAACACGGCCGTATTCTACCTCCTTGCCTGCCTTTTTCTCATCACCGCCAAGTGGAAACGCAAGTCGCTGGCGTACGGACTCGCCGGCATCTTCTTCGGTCTATTCCTTAACACTCGACCACTGACGGCGGTCGCCCTAGTACCCCCGTTTGGGCTGCTCTTCCTGTCCGATTTCGTTGTGAGTCGAGGCCAGCGGCTGGCGATCATCAGAAAGAGTGCGGCGTTCGCAGCCGCTGTCTTGGTCATGGTGGGCGCGTTCTACCTGTACAGCCTGGCTACGACGGGCTCGCTGCACACCGGCTACGGCGCCAACCTCCCTCTGGAGTCCATGGTTGGATTCGGCGAGAAGAATTCCGTGGCCCGCGGGATGCTGAACGATCAGGCCCAGCTGGCCAGTCTCCTTGTCGTCCTCAATGGGTGGCCGTTGTACGTCGGGCTGGCGCTGGTGCTTCTCCCGTTCATGCTTGGCAGCCGTAGCCGTTGGGACTTGTTCCTGCTGCTCGCCGCCGTGTTCGCCATCGCCGTGTGGACGGCGTTTGAATCGAGTGGATTGATGTACGGCCCACGCTACTGGTACGAGGCGGTCCCGTTCCTCATGCTACTGGCAGCGAGGGGCTTGACACTCCTTCAGGATCGCGTGGCGTACTGGGCGCATCTGATCGGCGGCAGGGCCGGCCTCGCGGGCCCTCCCGTGGCTACAAGCGGGGTGCTCACCTACGGGCTCCTGCTGGTGCTCCTGGGAATCAGCGTCCACGGCTGGATGCTGGGGAAGCACTTCGATACGCCGCAAACCGACTATGCGCCGCGAACGATCTCCGAGCTGAAGGGGTTCAACGGCGCGAATGATCGCTTGTTGAGACAACTCGCTGATATGGATTTGCACAACGCGTTGATACTCGTGAAGTCATGTCCCAACTGGCAGTGCTACGGTATGGTGTTCTGGAAGAACGACACCGACTTCAATGGAGACATAGTCTACGCGCGGGACATTCCCCAGATGCAAAAGGCCCTTACCCCATACCTTGGCCGTAAGATGTACCGCGCGGACTACGGCCAGGGTACCATCGAGCCCTTCGAGCCGTTCCCGTTGCGTCTGGATTCGCCCGGGGCATAGAGAGTTGTCCTGCGGCGCTCCGCAGAGTATCGTCAAAGGAGAGTGTGCCCGTATCCTCGGGCCGTGCAGAATAGCTTGAGCGCTCTCTTCGAGAGACTGGGGCGCGGAGGACGACGGTGAGACGCTGGGAACTGCAGGTCGGCCTGGGCGTCGCCCTGGTCGCGCTGCTGATGTGGCGCGCTCGCGTCTTGGAACTCGGTAACACCCTTCGCGACTTCGATCCGCTAGTGGCGGTCCTCGTCGTGCTCCTCAACGTGCCGGCCATCGCGATACTTGCGATTCGCACTCACTTTGTCCTGCGCAGGCTCGGATATGATGCCTCACCGCTGTCGCTGGCGCCGATCTCCGCCCTGGGCAACGTCGCGGCGGTCGTGACGCCGGGCGCGGCGGGGGATGTCATCCGGGCGCCGTTCCTGAAGGGGCACCACGCCGTCTCCTACTCCGACAGCTTCGCGACGATAGTGTACGAGCGTTCGTACTCCTTCTGCATTCTCTGCCTGTCGACGGGACTGGTCGCGGCCTGGAGCGTCGCGCCGAACGCCTTGAGGGCCGTGATCCCGGTGATCGGGCTGGCCGTCCTGGCGTTGCCGCCGCTGGCCGCGATACCGCTGCTGTCGCTGAGTACGTGGGCCGGCAGGACACGTCCAGGAGGCTCCTTGGCGCTGCGACCGCTGGTGCGGGCCCTGAACGTCGCTGAAGGACGCTGGGTGCAGTCGCTGGCGAAGCTGATGAAGGACCTCCGCCTGTCCGTCCTCTTCGCCGGGCTCACCACCCTAATCTTCGCCACGATGGTCTGCCAGCTCTGGCTGATAGCCGACTCTCTTTCGATCCACCTGTCCGCCGGCGAGGCAGCGCTTGCGCTTGGTGGCTCGGTGGCGGCCGGGATTGCATCGTTCCTGCCGCTTGGGCTGGGCGTGCTGGACTGGACGCTGGCGGCGCTGCTGGAGAGCGCGGGCGCGACGGTCGGCTCCGCGACGGCGGTAGCGATCCTCTACCGGGTCACGAACTCGTTGCCGGCGGGACTGCTCGGCGTGGCAGCCTACGCCTATCTCGTCGTGAGGCTCGGGCGGCGTGAGCCCGAAGCAACACCTGAGGGCGGCGCGACCGCCGAGGCGACTGACTCGCCGTAAGATCACTCTTAGGACTGCCTCGCCGAGTTTGACACCGACCCCCGCTTCTCGTAACTTCTGTGCGGGTCACTGGGTATTCGACGATCGAGAGGTTGGAGACAATGCGACGATTGATTTTCGTGAGCGGTGTCTGCGCGCTCCTCTTCGCCGGCCTCGGGCTGACGTCGTGCAGCGACAAGCAAGCAGCAGAGAGGGTTGCGACAACGGTCGAACCGGCGAAGACGGTCGCGCCGCCAACGTCGACGCCGACGGCGGCGCCGGAGCGACAGTGGGCCTTTCGCGGCCAGCGCGGCATAACCGCGGTGTTCGTACCGACCGACCTCGCGCTGTACCGGTCCCTCCTCCCCGCGGCCTTCGACATGCCGGAGGCGCCCCTGGCCGCCGTGGCCGCCGTCTACTACTACGACGTGACGCTGCCGCTCACGCCCTACCACGAGGGATACGTCGTGCTGCAATGCCGCTACCAAGGACGGACCGGCTGGTACGTCCTGACCATGCCCGTCGACGACGACGTGGCGAACGCGGGCGGGCGCTCTCTCGGCTTCCCCAAGTACATCGCCGACCAGATCGATCTCAACGAGTCGGACGGCGTCTGGAGCGGCCATGTGGCTTACCAGGGACGCGACATCATGCGGGTGACGTTCACGCCGCAGCCCGGAACCAAGCCGGTCGAAACGAGCAGCAGCGACGCGGGACTGCCGGTCTTTCTCCTGGTGCCGCCGGCCGAAGGTCCCCAGGTCAACGAGGTCGACATTGAGTTGTCCGGGGCGCAGCGGAAGGTCACGACGGCGGGTTCTGCGACGATCGAAGCGGACCCGGGCGAGGCCTGGGCCGCACTGCTGCCGCCGGGGGGCGTCGCTGCGTCGGCGACGCTAGACGAAGTGACAGGCGAGTGGGTCTTGTCGGGAACGCCGTAGCGTCGACCAGCGGCTAGCGCTACGACGAGCCGCTGGGGGTTTCCAGCAGCGACGCGGCTATCCCCGCGCCGAGCTCCGCGAAGGCGGCACGCACGCGCCGGACGATGCCGTCGCGATCGAGGTCGAACATCGAGCGGAAGAGCTCCTGCGGTCCGTGCTCGATGAAGAGGTCCGGCAGGCCGATTCGCTCCACACGGACGCCCGCGAGCCCTGCCGATTCCATCGCCTCCAGCACGGCGCTGCCATAGCCGCCGGCCAGAACGTTCTCTTCGACGGTGACGAGCCGTCCGCTCTTCGATGCGAGAGGCAGCAGCATCTCGCTGTCCAGCGGCTTGACGAATCGCGCGTTCACGACCGCGCACTCGATGCCGGAGGCTGCCAGCTCTTCCGCGGCCGCCAGCGCGGCCCAGACGGCTGGCCCGACAGCGGCTATCGTCACGTCGTCGCCGCTGCGCAAGAGCTCGCTCGTGCCCACGGGCAGCTCGTGCGGCTCGCCGGTGAGCGGAACGCCGATGCCGCGGCCGCGCGGGTAGCGGACCGCCATCGGCCCGCCGAGCCGTGTTGCCGTGAACCACATGTGGCGCAACTCGTCTTCGTCCTTCGGCGCGGCGACGGTGAGGTTGGGCAGGCAGCGCAGGTAGGACAGGTCGAAGGCGCCTTGGTGCGTGCGGCCGTCTTCTCCGACGATCCCCGCCCGGTCGATGGCGAAGACGACGGGCAGATTTTGCAGACACACGTCGTGGACGATCTGGTCGAAGGCCCGCTGGAGGAACGTCGAGTAGATAGCGACGATAGGCACGAAGTCGTGCGACGCCATGCCCGCCGCCAGCGTTACTCCGTGCTCCTCGCAGATGCCTACGTCGAATACGCGCTCGGGGAAGGCCTGCGCCGCGGGGTCGAGGCCCGTCGCCTCGCACATGGCGGCGGTGATGGCGACGAGGCGCTCGTCTTTCTTCATGAGGCGCAACACCGTCTGTCCGAAGACCTCGCTATACGAGGGAGGAGCGCCGTTCGACGAATGCGCGTTGGGCGCCAGCCCATGGAATCGCGCCGAGTCCTTTTCCGCGGGCGGGTAGCCTTTACCCTTTTCGGTGAGCACGTGGACAATCGTCGTCTTCGTCTTAGCATCGCGCGCTCGTCGCAGGGCGGCTTCCACGTCGCCCACTTTGTGGCCGTTAATCGGCCCGACGTAGCTGAAGCCCAGCTTCTCCCAGAAGGCGCTCGGGATGAGGGCGCCCTTGATCCGCGCCTTTAGCCAGGTGATGAGACGGAGGACGCGTCCTCCCAACGGCAGGCGAGCGAGAGTCCGCTTGGTGTCCGCCTTCACGTGCTCGTAGCGAGGCGAGCGGGTTAACAGGTTCAGCATCTTCGATACGCCGCCGATGCTGGGGGAGATCGCCATGCCGTTGTCGTTGAGGACGACGATGATCTTCGTGTTCAAGTGGCTGGCGTGGTTCAGTGCCTCCAGCGCCATGCCGCCCGTCAGCGCGCCGTCGCCGATTATGGCGACGACGTGATGTTGCTCGCCGGCGAGGTCGCGGGCAAGCGCCATGCCGAGGGCCGCCGATATCGACGTGCTGGCGTGGCCGGTGCCGAAGGGGTCGTGCGGGCTCTCGCTTCGACAGGTGAACCCCGAGAGGCCGCCGTATTGTCGCAGAGTCGGAAAGCTATCGCGCCGGCCGGTCAGGAGCTTGTGGACATAGGCCTGATGGCTGACGTCCCAGATAAGCTTGTCGTTTGGGCTATCGAAGACACGGTGAAGGGCGATCGTCAGCTCGACGACGCCGAGGTTCGACGCCAAGTGGCCGCCGTTCTCCGAGACGGTGGAGACCAGCACGTCACGTATCTCGGCGGCGAGCTGTTCCAGCTCCGGCGGCGTCAGGCCTTCGAGCGCCGCGGGGGTATCGATGCGGTCAAGTAGCGCCAATAGTCCCTGTCCCGCTGGTGAGGGCTACCAGTAACAATCATCGTCTATCGCGGGCGGGCGGTTGTCAAGGGGGCCGTCACTCAATTCTGCCCCATGTCGGCGCGGGGTGCAATCATCTCGATCGCCGTTGCCGATTGCTGACAAGCAAGGGCCTGGGATAGACTCTAGACACACGACGTTTGGACGCTAGTTGAGGAGTAAGGCCCCATGGAGGAGATTGTTCTCGTCAGCGGCGCGCGCACCGCCGTCGGGCGCATGGGCGGCGCCTTCCAGAATACGCCCGCAGCCGACCTCGCGGCCGTCGTCTTCAAGGCGGCGATGGAGCGCGCCGGCGTGCGTCCCGATCAGATCGACCAGGTCATCCTGGGATGCGCCGGCCAGGTGATGGAGGACGCATACATCGCGCGACACGCGGCGGTGAAGGCGGGCGTGCCCATCGAAGTGCCGGCCTACAACGTCTCGCGCCTCTGCGGCACGGGCCTGGAGGCGATTCACACGGCCGCCCGCTGGATCGAATGCGGCGACGCTGAGATCGTGCTCGCCGGCGGCACCGAGAACATGACCATGCTGCCGTTCTACGTGCGTCGAGGGCGCTACGGCTCTCGCCTCGGCGACGGCGTGCTGGAGGACGGCATTCTATCGCTTCTCAGCGACCCGTTCAGTCGCGCTCACATGGGCATCACGGCGGAGAAGCTCGCCGACAAGTACGGCATCACGCGCCAGGACCAGGACGACCTATCGCTTCGCAGCCACCAGAACGCCGTCGCGGCGATAGAGACCGGTCGGTTCAAGGAGCAGATCGTGCCCGTCGAAGTGAAGGTCGGGCGCGAGACAAAGGCGGTTGACACCGACGAAGGGCCGCGCGCGGACACGAACATGGAGGCGCTCGCCAAGCTGCGAGCCGCCTTCAAGGAGGGTGGCAACGTCACGGCGGGCAACTCCAGTAGCATCAACGACGGCGCGGCGGCGGTCGTTGTCATGAGCCGTCGCAAGGCGGAGCAGCTCGGCATTCGCCCGCGGCTGCGGATGGTCGCGCGGGCGGAAGCGGGCGTGGAGCCTTCGCTGATGGGCTACGGCCCCATCCCGGCGACCCGGAAGGCGCTGGAGCGCGCCGGTCTGACCGTCGACCAGATGGACGTGAACGAGGTCAACGAGGCGTTTGCGGCCGTCGCCTGCACGTGTATCAAGGAGCTGGGGCTCGACGCCGCGAAGACGAACCCGAACGGCGGCGCCGTCGCCCTGGGGCATCCGGTGGGCGCGACGGGCGCGATCCTAGCCGTGAAGCTTATGTACGAGCTGGAGCGGATTCAGGGGCGATACGGCCTCGTCAGCCTGTGCATCGGCGGTGGTCAGGGTATCACCTGCATCTTCGAGCGCGTGGCATAGCGACGTTTTATCGGAGCGGCCCGCGAATCATCGCCGTTTCTCAGGGTATGCCCCTATACCCTCCAGCCTGAGCCGTCCGACTATCCCCGTAGATAGACGCTAATCAACCCGCAGATACACGCGAAGACCACCGGATGCGGCATAACGGGCACAACGGCGTAAAGAAGATAGCGGTCCTTTCCAGCGGCGGCGATGCCCCCGGCACGAACGCCTGCATTCGCGCCATCGTGCGCGTGGCGGCCGAGCGCGGCATGCACGTGCTGGGAATCACCCATGGTTACACGGGACTCCTCAACGGTGAGATCGCCCCGCTCACGCGACGCGCCGTCGGCAACATCATTCAGCGCGGCGGCACCATCCTCGGCACCTCACGCTCCAAGGAGTTTGCGACACCGGAGGGCCGGGCGAAGGCGGCCTCGATACTCCTCGACAACAAGGTCGACGGCCTGATCGTTCTCGGCGGTGACGGCTCCTTCAGGGGCGCCGCTGCCCTGTCGCGAGAGCACGGCATCCGCATCATCGCCGTGCCGACGACGATCGACAACGACATGCCCGGCACCGAGTACACGCTGGGCTTCGACACAGCCGTCAACGTCGCGCTGGAGGCAATCGACCGCATCCGCGACACGGCGGAGGCGCACGAGCGGATCTTCTTCGTCGAGGTCATGGGGAACGTATGCGGCGCGATCGCGCTGGAGGTAGGGGTAGCGGGCGGGGCCGACGACGTGCTCGTGCCGGAAGTCACCACCGACATCGATTTTCTCTGCGACCACCTTGACAAGGGCTTCCATCACGGCCGCAGGAG
>JALHUB010000162.1 GCA_022865685.1 Dehalococcoidia bacterium
GACCGGCCTCCTTGCTTTGTGGCTGGGCATCTATCCGGCGCCGCTCGTGCACATTATCCCGAAGCTTGTCAACTAGCGAGATGCAGGGGAGCGCCGTTGATGCGTGGTGCGACACCACGTGCGACCTGGTCGACTCGACGCCGGTACGGGTTGTATGACGCCGCGCCCCGCCGGGGCCACGTCTCCATCCGCAGGCACGGGCCGATCCTCGTGCTTACCCCGTCGGAGGAGGTGAGGAGATCGCCGCTCCGGTTGTAGAGGCGGTACTGGATGTTCGCGTCGAGTTCGGCGCGTAGGTCCAGCAACAACTCGCCATCGTTCGAGTCGATCCTGACCCCATCAGGGAACGGCGAAATACCTTCTGATTCGGCGGCCGGACAGCCACTGGAGTCGTACAGCTGAAAGCAGATCAGGAAACAACCATCTGCGTCCAGGCCGATCTTCAGAATGGTCTCATCGCTTGGAGCATCCACGAAGGAGATCGATGTGCCCAGGGCTCGATATGCTAACCTCGTGAGTACCTCCAGCGCCCAGCGCTAAGCTTCAGGGCCTAGAATGGACAATCGGTGGTTTTCGGGGCTTGCTGCGCCCGCCGCGTGCGACCTGACGACCGCCATCTGACAATGGGCGATCTACGACGACGTCCATCGTTCGTCCTCTCAATTCCACGCCTTTCAAGGCTTGCACCGCGATAGCGGCGGCCCTGTGTTCAAGATCGACAAGGGCGAAGCCGCGGGCGCGGCCGGCGTGATCACGGGCGATCCGCAGAGAGCTGATTTCCCCGAAGGCCGAGAAGACGGTCTGTAAGTCACTAGCGGTAGTCTTAGGGGATAGGTTTCCCACAAGTAGCGTAGTCACTTGCATTCCTCCTCCGCGGGGCGCGTTGCACCACTGCGGCGTCGAAGCTAGCGGCTCCGACACCCCTTACCGAGGGCTCTGTGTCAGGGCAGCGGGTCGAGTCTAGTAGGCGCTGCGAACCGGTGTGCGCTGAGAGTAGCAATCGCTGCAGTAGACAGGCCGGTCACCCCTCGGTTCGAATGGAACCTCAGCGTTCTTGCCGCACTGGGCGCAAACAGCCGAGTGCATGTGGCGAGCAGAACCGACATAGCCTCCGCCATAGCTGCGGCCACCGTCACGCTCCGACTTACGGGCGGAGCGACAACCGGAGCAACGCTTTGGCTCGTTAGTGAAGCCGCGGCTCGCGTGGTACTCTTGGTCCTCTACCGAGAAGGTGAATTGCGTGCCGCAATCGACGCACGTTAGGGTTCGGTCAGTGTAGGACACTCGACGACCTCCTTACATGGGGTCCGCTATTCCTCGTCGCCGAGTGCAAAACAAGATTGGGGATGCGTTGCAGATCGAAGACAGGGCTTACTTTCTTACCCAAACACTATAGCACAATTGGCACCGGTTGTCACGCAGGGTCGGCAAGTCCGGCACTTGCGACTCCCTCTATATCCATTGTCGGCAGGTCCGCGCGAAAGGCGAGGAGGAGCGCCCACAACCGTTGTTGCGTGGGGGAACACCGCTTCCTACCGTCACGATGCCATTGCATAGGATGTCTCTTGCGATCAGCGTCGTTCGCGGTTTGGCGCCTCGCTCTGACTCCTCTCCAGCGGCGCGAAGTCGACGATGTCGCTCAGCGGGATGACCGGTCAGACCTGCCGGCCATCGCTGCAGGACCAGCATGCGATGTGGTACGGTAGGAGGGGCAAGGTGCGGGTACGTCGCCGGCTTACGTCCACGCGTGCTTCATTCAGACCAGCCATCCTCCCGGATCTCTCCCAGTTTCATCTTGAATTGGGAAAACGACCCTAGCCGCGCCTTCCAGACGCCGAAAAGACCCAACGGAAAGCCCCTACGTCTTGCGGCTCAACGGACTGCACTTCATTATTGCAGTCACAGGTTCGCCGAAGTCAGAGAGGACACACTGGCTTGAACAACGGTAGGAGGGGTCTTCGTACCGCCGTCCGCGCCATCTGGGGCCGACGCCACAGGCAGGGGGTCGAGCCCGCACGGGGCGGCGATGACCAGCCGCTGCGCGCCGAGCTGCTCAGCCTCGAGCAACTCAAGGGCCACGCGAAGGAGCTTGCGGCGCGGCACACCGTCGAGGAGAAGCGGGGTCCGGATCTTCTGCTCCCACAGCTCAATGAGAACGAGGGTGTCCTCCTCAATGCCTACCGGCTCATAACGGACGAGGGGGAAGATCAGGTTCGTGTCACTCCGGCCGGCGAGTGGCTGCGCGACAACTTCTACCTTATCGAGGAGCAAATACGGGCGGCACGGGGCCACCTGCCCAAGGGGTACAGTCAGGAGCTCCCCCGCCTGCTTGCCGGCCCCTCGACCGGCTACCCCGTTGTCTACGCCATCGCCCTGGAGCTTGTCTCGCACGGAGACGGTCGCGTCGACGCGGGCAGCTTGAGCGCTTTCGTCTCCGCCTACCAGGCCGTCAGGCCGCTGAAGTTGGGCGAGCTTTGGGCGATCCCGATCATGCTGCGCCTGGCGCTGATCAACAACCTCCGCCGCGTCGCGGCTCGAATCGCCGCCGACCGACTCGCGCGCAGCCAGGCGAATCATTGGGCCGACCGGATGGTCGAGGTCGCGGGGAAGGAGCCGACGACCCTGATCCTCACCCTCGCGGACATGGCGCGGTCCCGGCCGCAGATGTCCAGTGCCTTCGTAGCGGAACTCGCCCGCCGGCTCCAGGGCCAGGGTCCCGCGCAGGCGATGCCGCTTACCTGGCTAGAGCAACGGCTCACCGAGATGAGCCTGACGATCGAGCGGCTGATCCAGCTTGAGGGCCAGCAGCAGGCGGAGGGCCAGGTTTCGATCAGCAACAGCATCGGCAGCCTCCGCTTCCTCGACGCCACCGACTGGCGTGAGTTCGTCGAGACGATGAGCGTCGTGGAGGACACGCTCTGCGACGACCCGGCCGGCATCTACAGTCAGATGGACTTCGCCACGCGTGACCGCTACCGGCACGTCGTCGAACGCGCGGCCCGCCGAGGCGGCCTCTCGGAGCGAGAGGTGGCGCAGAAAGCGGTGGACTTGGCCGCGGCCGCACAGACGCAGGCCGGCGCCCAGGACCGGACGGCCCACATCGGCTACTACCTGATCGACCGGGGCGTCCCGCTCTTCGAGCGCGCCGCTCAGGTCCGCCACTCGCCTTTCGAGCGACTCCGTCGAGCGGCAGGCCGCATACCCCTACTCCTCTACCTCGGTTCGACCTGGCTGATCGCCGCGACCGTGACGTTCGCGGTACTGGTGCAGACTATCGCCTTCGGCACCCGAGGCTGGGGGCTGCTGCCGCTCGGCGCGCTCATCCTGCTTTGCGCCAGCTCGCTCGGTATCGCAATCGTGAACTGGCTGGCGACGCTTCTCGTCAAGCCCAATACGCTGCCGCGGCTCGACTTTTCGCGGGGAATACCTTCCGACCTGCGTACGCTCGTCATCGTGCCCATGCTCCTCACCGAACCAGAGGACATCGAGAATCTGATTGGGGCGCTGGAGGTACGCTTTCTGGCGAACCACGACCGCAACCTCCACTTCGGGCTGCTGACGGACTTCCGCGATTCGCCGGCCGAGGTGATGCCGGAGGACGAGGAACTGCTCCGTCTGGCGCACGAGGGAATCGAGACGCTCAACCGCAAGTACCAGGACGACCGCGATGACGCCTTCTTCCTCTTCCATCGACCGCGCCGCTGGAACCCTCAAGAGGGCGTCTGGATGGGCCACGAACGCAAGCGCGGGAAGCTGAGTGACCTCAACGCCCTCCTGCGCGGTGCGGAGGACGGCCGATTCTCGCTGATCGTCGGCGAACGGTCGGTGCTGCCGACCGTCAAGTACGTGATCACGCTCGACGCCGACACGGAGCTCCCTCGCGACGCCGCCCGACTCCTCGTCGGCACGCTCAGTCACCCTCTCAACCGACCGCGTTACGACGAGGCGAAGGGGCGCATATGCGAGGGCTACGGCATCCTACAACCGCGCCTATCGGCCGCGATGGCGAACGTCAGTCGCTCGCGGTTCGGCCGCCTGTTCGGCGGTGAGCCCGGCATCGACCCCTACACGCGCACCGTCTCCGATGTCTACCAGGACGCCTTCCGCGAGGGGTCTTTCACCGGCAAGGGAATCTACGACGTGGACGCCTTCGAGCGGGCGCTCGGCGGCCGCTTCCCCGAGAACCTGATCCTCAGCCACGACCTCCTGGAAGGCTGCTACGCGCGGTCCGCGCTTGTCACTGACGTTCAGCTCCAAGAGAGCTACCCGACGCGCTTCAGTGCCGACGTAACCCGCCGCCACCGCTGGATCCGCGGCGACTGGCAGATCGCCCGTTGGCTGTTGCCTTTTGCGCCCGACGCCAGCGGCCATCCAGCGCGCAATCCAATCTCGGCGCTCTCGCGCTGGAAGATCCTCGACAATCTGCGGCGGAGCCTCGTGCCCGGCGCGCTTGTGCTCCTCCTGCTCCTTGGGTGGACAACTCTTAGGCCGGCCTGGTTCTGGACATGCATTGTCGCCGGCATCGTCCTTCTCGGTTCGCTCCTGCCGTTCCTTGCCGACATCGCCGCCAAGCCAACGGGTCTGCCGATCCGCTTGCACCTCAGGGCGGCCACCGCGTCGGGCGCGAGGCGGATGGCCCAGAGCGCGTTCGGCCTGGCGGTCCTGCCCTACGAGGCGGCCTTCAGCCTGGACGCCGTGCTCAAGACGTGGTGGCGGATGCTCATCACGCGACGCGGGCTCCTTGAGTGGACGACGTCAAGCGACGCCAGGCGGAGCGCCAGCAAGCGGCTCGTCGAGTTCTTCCGAGTGATGTGGGCAGCACCGGCTATGGCAATTGCGGTGACGGGCTACCTCTCGGTGCAGCGGCCCATCGCGCTCCTGTCTGCGGGGCCGCTTCTGGCTGTTTGGGTCGCCTCGCCTGTCATTGCCTGGTGGGTAAGCCGGCCGATCGAGCAGCGTGAGCCCCGCCTCTCGCCCGAGCAAACGAACTTCCTGCGCAAGCTGGCCCGCGAGACGTGGCGCTTCTTCGAGACGTTCGTAGGCCCTGAAGACAACTGGCTGCCGCCCGACAGCTATCAGGAGGCGCCGATCGAGGCGATAGCCCACCGGACCTCGCCCACGAATATAGGACTCTCTCTCCTCGCCAACCTGGCTGCGTACGACTTCGGTTACATCTCCGCCCGCCGCCTGATAGAGCGGACGACGCGCGCTCTTCAGACGATGGAGGGGATGGAGCGGATCCGCGGCCACTTCTACAACTGGTACGATACGACGACGCTGCGGCCGCTTGCGCCCCTTTATGTTTCCACCGTTGACAGCGGGAACCTGGCCGGCCACCTGCTCACGCTGAGACCGGGCCTGCAAGAGCTGGCCGACAGCCGGGCTCTCTCGCCTCAGGTTTTCGGCGGCCTCCGTGACACGCTTAGTCTCCTGGCCGGCGCCACTCGGGCTGCCCGCTCGCCCGAGACGCCAGACCGTGACATCCGCCTCACCGAGATGCTCGACGAGATCGCCGGGCTGCTCCACACGCTGGCTAGCCCTCCCGCCGGCCTCCGCGCCTGCCGCGTACTCCTCGATGAGTTGATGACGGCGGCTGGGCGCATCGCCGACGACTTGGGCCCCGAGCCCGATGCCGAGGCGGAGTGGTGGGCTCGCTCGTTCAAAGATCAGTGCGATGACTGGCTCGGCGACCTTGACAATCTAGCGCCGTGGGCGGCGCTGCCTGCTCCGCCCGACGCCCTTGTCGACGGCGACGGTGCCGGCGAAGCTGCGGCGCCCGACGTGCTGCTCGATGCGATCCGCCGGCTCGATGAGGGCCCCACGCTCCGCGAAACCGCCGGCTTCAGCGAGACGCTCATCCCGGCGCTCGACGCCGGGCTTGCCGCCTTCACGGTCGACGGCACGCGACCTGCCCACGCGTGGCTGGCCGATTTCCGCAGCGCAGTGAGCGAGGCGAGCAGCCGCGCAACTGACCGGTTGGAAGCCATCGAGCGGCTCGGCGGGCGTTGCTACGGGTTGGCCGACGCGGACTACGACTTCCTGACGGACCATTCGCGCAAGCTGTTCGCCATCGGCTACAGCGTCGCCGAGCGGCGGCGCGACCCAAGCTATTATGATTTGCTGGCCTCAGAGGCGCGGCTCGCCAGCTTCGTCAGCATCGCGCAACGACACCTGTCGCAGGAACACTGGTTCGCGCTTGGTCGCCTCGTGACGACCTCCGGCGCCGACCCCGCTCTCCTCTCCTGGGGCGGCTCCATGTTCGAATACCTGATGCCGCTCATCGTCATGCCGACATATAGCGGCACTGTGCTTGACGGGACCTATAAGGCCGTCGTCCGTCGTCAGATCGAGTACGGCGCGCAACGGGGCGTCCCGTGGGGCATCTCGGAGTCCGGCTACAATACGACGGACGCCCACCTCAATTATCAGTATCGCGCCTTCGGCGTGCCGGGGCTCGGCTTCAAGCGAGGTCTTGCGGAGGACCTCGTCGTCGCACCCTACGCGACGGCGATGGCGCTGATGGTCGCCCCTAAAGAGGCGTGCGCAAATCTTGAGCGGCTCGCCGACCTCGGCGCGGAGGGCCGCTACGGGCTCTACGAGGCGATCGACTACACATCCTCGCGCCTGCCGCGCGGCGATGCGTTCGCCCTCGTGCGGTCGTTCATGCCACACCACGAGGGTATGAGCTTCCTCGCCCTCGCGTACGCGCTGCTCGGCCAGCCGATGCAGCGTCGCTTCCTCTCCGAACCGATCTTCCGGGCGACGGAAGGCCTCCTGCAAGAGCGTGCGCCGAAGGTCGCGCCCTTCTACCCAAACGCCGCCGAGACGTCCGGGCTGCGGCAGCGCGCCGGCGAGTACCAGGCGCTCCTCCGCGTGTTCAGCAACCCCAATACCGCCTTGCCGGAGGTGCACCTGCTTTCCAACGGCAGCTACAACGTTATGGTGACCAATGCCGGGGGCGGCTATAGCCGTTGGCGCGACCTCGCGGTCACGCGCTGGCAAGAGGACGCGACTCGCGATTGCCACGGCACGTTCTGCTACCTGCGCGACTTGACGAGCGGCGAGGTGTGGTCCACGGCCTACCAGCCCACGCTGAGTCAGCCGAAGACCTACGATGCGATCTTCTCCCAGGCGCGCGCCGAGTACCGGCGCCGTGATGGCGAGATCGACACGCATACGGAGATCGCCGTCTCGCCGGAAGACGACGTCGAGATCAGGCGCATCAGGATCACGAATGGCTCGGGCACGCGGCGCACTATCGAGGTGACGAGCTATGCGGAAGTAGTCATGGCGCCGCCGGCCGCCGACGCCGCCCACCGGGCCTTCAGCAACCTCTTCGTCCAGACGGAGATCGTCCCGTCGCACGATGCAATCCTTTGCTCGCGGCGGCCTCGCTCGCCCCGCGAGCGGACGCCCTGGATGGTCCATTTGATGGACGCGAGAGCGACGTCTTCTGTCGGCGAAACGTCGTTCGAGACGGACCGGCTGCGCTTCATCGGGCGCGGCCGCTCGCTCGCCGACCCGGAAGCAATGGCAGACGCCGGCCGCCTTTCCGGCAGCCAAGGCGCCGTGCTTGACCCGATCGTCTCAGTCCGCCGTCAGGTCACGGTGGGTCCGGATGAGACAGTGTGGGTGAACGTGGTGACCGGCGTAGGCGAGACACGCCAGGGGGCGATGGCGCTCGCAGGCAAGTACCACGACCGCCGCCTGGCCAACCGTGTCTTCGATTTGGCGATGACCCACCGGCAGGTCGTCCTTCGTCAGCTCAACGCGACCGAGTCCGACGCCCAGCTCTACGGCCGCCTCGCCAGCTCGATCGTCTACGCCAACGCGGGCCGGCGGGCCCCGGCGAACGTGCTCGCTCGCAACCGGCGCCCGCAGTCCGGCCTCTGGGGCTTCGGCATCTCCGGCGACTTGCCGATCGTGCTGCTGCGCATAGGAGACCGAACGAAGATCGAACTCGTGCGGCAGATCGTCCAGGCGCACGCGTACTGGCGCCTCACCGGGCTCGCAGTCGACCTTGTGATCTGGAACGAGGAGCCATCCGGCTACCGACAGGAACTGCACGAGGAGATCATGGGAATCGTCTCCGCGGGAACTGAGTCGCACGTCATTGACCGGCCGGGCGGCATCTTTCTCCGGCATGCCGACCAAATGTCGGAGGAGGACGGGATCCTTCAACAGACTGTCGCCCGCGTTGTGATCGTCGACAACGCCGGTACGCTCGCTGAGCAGATCGAGCGCCGCCGCCGCGTCGGACAGGCTGTGCCGGCGCTCACGCCAGCTGATGACGTCGTGCCCGAGCGCGAGCGGGCCATCGAGCTTCCAAGCCGCGACCTCCTGTTTTCGAACGGCCTCGGCGGCTTCGCGCCGGACGGGCGCGAATACGTCGTCACCCTGCGACCCGGCGAGACGACGCTCGCGCCCTGGGCGAATGTGCTGGCGAACCCGCAGTTCGGCGCCGTGATCACGGAGAGCGGCGGTGGCTATACCTGGGGCGAGAACGCCCACGAGTTGCGTCTCACGCCCTGGTACAACGACCCGGTGACCGACGCCAGCGGCGAGGCTTTCTACATTCGCGACGAGGAGACCGGCCGCTATTGGTCGCCCACGCCGCTACCCGCCCGCGGCACCACCGCCTACACTTGCCGCCACGGCTTCGGCTACACGGTGTTCGAGCACGCGGAGGCCGGCGTCATCTCCGAGTTGGCCGAGTACGTCGCGCTCGACGCGTCGGTGAAGCTGATGGCGCTTACGCTTCGCAACGAGTCGGGCCGGGCGCGCCGCCTCTCGGCGACGGGCTACGTCGAGTGGGTGCTCGGCGAGCAGCGGGCACAGTCGCTCCTCCACGTCGTCACGGAGATCGACCCGAAGAGCGGCGCCGTCTTCGCCCGGAACCCCTACAACGGCGACTTCCCCGACCGCGTCGCCTTCTTCGACGTGGAC
>JALHUB010000163.1 GCA_022865685.1 Dehalococcoidia bacterium
AGGTCGCGACGCCCGCGAAGACGTTCAGCAGCCGCGGCGCCAGGAAATCGTGGCCGGCGACCTTGTAGATGCCCGCCAGGAGCAGGGGATAACCAGGCGGCCAGCCGGCGGTCTGCGCACCGAAGAAGCCCGTGTACCCCTTGCCGGCCGCCAGCGACTGCGCGGCGTGGTCGTAGAACAGCGTATCGTCGAAGCGGCCGTCGTTCGGATTGGGGTGCGCGTAGGCGATCCAGGCGAGCCGCAGGGCGAGCGCGAGGAGCAGGATTGCGGCCAGCCACAGCAGGTGCTGTCTGGACGCGGCGCCTCTCATCAGCGCGCGTGCAATCGCTTCGCGCCCCTGGTGCGACAGACGGCGATCGTGGGCGTTGCCTGCTTCTTCTGGGGATGGAGAGAGGCCCACTCGATCACCGTAATCCGTCGCAACTGATACGCAGACGGTACTACCGGCGCGAAGGGCCTGTCAACATAAGTGCGTCGTGCCCGCGTGCGGCCGCTAGGACGCGACCGCGACCGTAATCGCCTTTTTGGGGCAGACGTCGCTGCAGGTTCCGCAGGCCGTGCACAGGCTGAGGAAGAGCGTGCCTATGACCCAGTCCTCGGTCGCCTTGCCCGGCTTGCGGGCCTCCTTGGGCATTATCCGGAAGACGCCCTGCGGACACGTGTCCAGACAGACGCGACAGTCCTGAGGCATGGCGCATTTCTTGGAGTCCCAGCGTATCTCTATCATCGCATCACCATTCGCCGGCCAGCGCTGGGACGGCCGCCCTTTCGACGAGCGTGATAGCGTCGCGATGGCACAGCGCCCGGCAGACGCCGCAGCCGTAACACTGAAGCTGGTTCACCGAGCACTTGCGCGAATACGCCGAGTAGCTGATGGCGCCGAAGTTGCACACCTTCATGCAGTTTCGACAGCCGTTGCACTTCTCCCACTCTACGCGGGCCGCGTACTCCGCTTTGAACATGGTTTGAAGGCCCAGCCGCGTCCGCGTCTTGAGCGCCATGCACTCGTTCACGGAGCAGTTGCAGATGCCGCCGATCATCGGGCTGATAAACGTCCAGACCGAGTGCACGAGCCCCTCGCGGTCCAGCTTGCGGATGGCCGCCTTCGCCTCTTCCGTGTTGAGGACCTCCAGGTCCTTGTAGTCGGGATAATCGGCGACCGACAGGGCCTTCGCAGCGGACGTGGCGCCGGTTACGCCGAAGCAGTAGCGGGCCTCGCGGAAACCGCGCAACATGCTCCGGCAGGCGCAGGGCACCCTGACGACCGACAGGCTCATGTCCAGGATCTGCTCGATCTCTTCGACGGGCACGACCTGTCCCCAGTGGTCCCGCTTCTGCTGCTCCACCACCATGGGGAACAGGGCTTTCGCGCCCGCGGCGTCTGTGGCGATGGCCTTATCCAGCGCCGCGACCTTGTCGCCAATCACGTGCTCGAAGTCGCCGAAGAACTCGGCCATGAACTGCCTTCGCTGCTCGTTGAGCAGTTCCTCGCTGTAATTCTTCGCCTGCAGGTACCACTTCTTGCCTTCGCCGTGCTGTGTACAGAACTCACACATAGCGCGCCTCCCTGACGACCGGCCGGCGAGTCGAAGGGCAGCCGGTTCGTCATGGCGGCAGAATAGGCGTTTCCCCCGACGCCGTCAATAGAAACTTGTTCTTATGTCAACGTCACATCGAAGGCCGCCCTGTCTTGTCCTCGCCCGACGCGTATGCTACCGTTCGCTCAACACCCGGAACACCGTCCCCGTCTGGATGCCCGCGCAGGTGGCCACGGATGTCCACTCGACCGCTCCCGAACAGCGGCAGTCACGGCCTGTCTTATCAGCCGGCGCTCGACGGCATACGTGCGCTGGCCGTCATGGCCGTGCTCGCCTATCACGCCGACCTGCCGTGGGCCCGCGGTGGCTTCCTCGGCGTCGACGCCTTCTTCGTTCTTAGCGGCTTCCTCATCACCAGCCTCCTCCTCGTCGAGTGGCGGCAGCGCGGCAGCATCGGCCTCCTTGCGTTCTGGTCGCGACGGGCCCGCCGGCTCCTTCCGGCGCTGTTCCTGATGCTAATCGGCGTCGCCGTCTATGCCGCCGTCTTCGCCGGCCCGCAGGAGTTGGGCAAGATCCGCGGCGACGCCCTGGCGACAATCGGCTACGTGGCCAACTGGCCGCCGGTATTCAGCGGACAGTCCTACTTCGACCGCTTCTCCATGCCTTCGCCGCTGCGCCATACATGGTCGTTAGGAATCGAGGAGCAGTACTACCTCATCTGGCCGCTGCTGCTCGTCGTCCTTTTGCAGGTGCGGCGCGTTTCGATGCGCACCCTGGTAAGCGTGTCGCTGGCGCTGCTCGCCGCTTCTGCGCTGCTCATGGGGCTGCTGTTCAAGCCGGACGGCGATCCTTCGCGGGTGTACTACGGCACCGACACGAGGGCGCAGTCCCTGCTCGTAGGCGCGGTCCTGGCGATGCTGCTGCTTCGATTTGGCGCCGTACATGGCCGCCTCGCGAGGCCGGCGCTTGAGACAGCGGGCCTCGGTTGCGCGCTCTGCCTCGGCTTCCTCTGGAGCACGACGTCGGAGGACAGCGCGCTGCTCTATCGCGGCGGCTTCCTCTTCCTGGCGATTGCCGTCGCCGTCGTCATCGCCGCCGCCGTGCAACCGAAGGCCGGACTCATCGGCAAAGCGCTCTCGCTTCCGCCGCTGCGCGCCCTCGGCCTCGTCTCGTACGGCGTCTACCTCTGGCACTGGCCCGTCTACCTCACCCTGACGCCCGGTCGCACCGGCTGGGAGGGCTACGAGCTGTTCGCCGCGCGCGCGCTCACGACGCTGGCCGTCGCTACGCTGTCCTACCGTCTGGTCGAGATGCCGGTGCGTCGCGGCGCCTTCCGCGGCCGGAAAATGTCCTGGACGTTCGCGCCCGCCGCGGCCGCGACCCTGGCCGTCGCTATCGTCGTAGTCACGCGGGGGGCCGTCTTCCCGGTCGCGGCGCCGGCGGAAGCCATGCCGCAGCCCATCGCGACGGCCGCAGGCACGCCCGTTCGCGTCATGATCCTCGGCGATTCGGTCGCGCTGTCGCTGGAGCCGGGTCTCGACGAGATAGGCCGCGAACAGGGGCTAATCGTGTGGAATCGAGCTGCCCTCGGCTGCGGGTTCGTCCCCGTCGACAAGGCGATAGACTCCGAATGGAAGCTTTCGAAGGAGCAGGCGGACAGGTGCAAGGAGTGGTACGCGACCTGGCAGTCGGACGTGGAAACGTTCCGGCCCCATATCGTCGTCTGGCTTTTCGGCGGCGCCGACAACCTGGACCACCTGGTGGACGGCCGCACGCTGGAGGCCGGCACAGCGAAGTCGGATGCCTACATCCTGGAGGAGCTGCAGCGGCAGGCCGACATGTTGACTTCGCAGGGCGCCAGGCTGGTGCTGCTGACCTTCCCCTACTCGAAGCCGTCGCAGTGGGTGCTGGTGTCCGACGCCGACGAGCACGAGCAGGACGACCGCAGGCGCATCGACATCCTGAACGATATCTACCGGCGGTTCGCGGTGCAGCATCCGGACAACGTCACGCTTGTCGACTTGAACGGCTTCGCCTATCCCGCCGGCAGGTTCGCGGACCTCCTTGTCGACGGCATTCGGATGCGCGAGGACGGCATCCACTTCACACCGAAGAGCTCGTACGTTGTGGCGAGATGGCTGGCGCCGCAGATCGTTGACGTCGTGGCCGCCAGTCGCCCCTGAGAGCGCGTGCGCGCAGCGTCCGCCTATTCCCTGGCGGGTCCGCCGAATCTGAGGGGACGCTCACCATCTTCACTTGGCGTGGGGATCAGTCCGCGATTGACATCCAACGCATGACGCCTGACGCGCTTCTGATCGACACCGTCCGAAGCATGCCTTCGACGGGTCTTGAGGCTATCCAGTGTGTGGAGTACT
>JALHUB010000164.1 GCA_022865685.1 Dehalococcoidia bacterium
TACACCCTGAACCTGCATCACGTGAGCGCGCACAGCACGCAGTTCTTCATCGCCCGCTTCGAGGACCCGAGCCGCGAGCCGGTGCCCCCGGGCGGCCACGCCGGCGAATACGACAGCGGCCTCAACGCTGCCATCGCCGCAATGGCCGCGCTCTTTGGGCGCATGCTCACCGGCGAGGGGCAGTACGTCGACGTTTCGAAGCACGAAGGCCTGCTCGGGCTGGAGCGCGTCGACATCCGCCGCTTCGCCGACGGCGACAGCATCATCGCCCGCTTCGGGATGCAGATCGGCGGGCTCATGGCCTGCAAGGACGGCTTTGTGATACTCACGATGCCGCAGGACCACCAGTGGGTCGGCCTCGTTGAGGCGATGGGCAGCCCGTGGTGGGCTCTGAACGAGGAGTACGCGACGGAGATGGGCCGTGCGAAGAACCACGACGATATCCAGCCGCGCGTCGAGGCGTGGGCGCTCCAGTTCACCAAGGACGAGATCTATCGCATCTGTCAGGACCACAGCGTTCCCCTCGGTCCCGTGCGGTCGACTGACGAGGTGTTCGAGTGGCAGCAGGCGCGGGAACGCGGCTTCTTCCAGGAGGTCGATCATCCGGTGGCCGGCAAGTTCCAGTACCCGACCGCTGGCTACAAGCTATCGGCGACGCCCTGGCGGGCGGAGCGTCCGGCGCCCCTGCTCGGCCAGCACAACGAAGAGATCTACTGCGGCCGCCTCGGCTACTCCAAAGAGGACCTGGCGAGGCTGCGGGCGGACGGCGTCATCTAAAGGGAAGGGATATGAAGGAGAAACGGCTGCCTCTGGAGGGCGTTAGAGTACTGGACTTCACTTGGGCGTGGGCCGGCCCCCAGGCGACGCTTCTCCTCGCCCTGATGGGAGCGGAGGTCATCAAAGTCGAGAGCCAGCGCCGCCTCGACCACTCGCGGTTGCGTTCACTCGTCGCCGGGCCCAGCATGAGCGGCCCCGACGCTTCGTTCATCTTCAACACCCTCAACCTGAACAAGCTCAGCGTCACGCTCAACCTGAGCAAGCCTGAGGCAGTCGAAATCGCTAGGTCGCTGACCAAGATCAGCGACGTGGTGGCCCAGAACATGAGGCCCGGCGTGCTGGAGCGGCTCGGACTCGGCTACGAGGACCTGAAAGCGGTCAAGCCGGACATCATCATGCTGTCTTCGTCGGCGGTCGGCGCGACCGGCCCCGAGCGACTGTACACCGGCTACGCCCCGACGTTCGCGGCCATGGGCGGCATGGCCTACATCACGGGCCGCGTCGGCGGCCGGCCGGCCCCTCTCATGGGCACCATAGACCTGCGCGTCGGCAGCACGGGCACCTTCGCCATCCTGGCGGCCCTCTATCATCGGAAGCTGACGGGCGAGGGCCAGCACATCGACCTCTCGTCGGCCGAAGCCGTGAGCGCCCTCATGGGCGACGCTTTCATGGACTACGCGATGAACGGCCGCGTCCAGGAGCGCGCTGGCAACCGTGACCGCGCCATGGCTCCTCACGCCGTCTACCACTGCCGCGACAACAAGTGGGTGTCGATTGCCGTCGGCAGCGAGGCCGAGTGGCGGGCTCTTTGCGGCGTCGTCGGCGACGCGCGCCTGGTGGACGACGAGCGTTTCGCCGACGCGTTCGGTCGCTGGCAGAACCAGGAGGCGCTGGACGAAGTCATCGGCGAGTGGACGGCCGGGCGCACGCCGGTCGAGGTCATGGAGGCGCTACAGGCCGCCGGCGTCGCCGCAATGCCGGTTTACAGCGGCGAGGAGATCGTGACGGACCGCCACGTGCTCGCCCGCGGCGTCATCGAAGAGGTGGAGCACCCGCTTATGGGGACAAAGAAGGTGCTGGGTCCGCCCTGGCGCCTATCGAAGACGCCCGCCCGCGTCCTTCGACACGGCCCGCTCCTGGGCCAGCACAACGACTACGTGCTCGGCGAGCTGCTCGGCATGTCCAAGGACGACATCGCGCGACTCAGCGCCGCCGAAGTCCTCTACTGACCGGCGCTCGCCGACGCCGCGCTGCAACTCCCCGCGGGCCTGCCGGCCACATTCTCGAAGCCCCAGTCCAGCAGCCTCATGACGTCCGTGTACCGGTCCAGGCTGCCCATCACAGCGACGAACAGCCGGTGGCCGTCGCGCTGCCCCGTCGCGATCATCGTCTGTCCCGCCTTCTCCGTCCAGCCGGTCTTTATGCCGTCGGCGTCCGGGTAGAGCCAGAGGAGCAGATTGCCGCTCCACAGCTCAGGACCGTCCCAGTTCGGCTGGTACTGCTGCGTCCCGACGATCTCAGCGATCAGCGGGTCCTTGTAGGCGTAGCGGCCGAGCATCGCCATGTCGTAGGCGGAAGAGTAGTGGCCGGCTGCGTCGAGGCCGTGCGGGTTGGTGAAGTGCGTGTCCTGAAGGCCGAGTTCACGCACCTTGGCGTTCATGCGGCCGACGAAGGCGGGCACGTTCCCGGCGACGCGGCGCGCGATGGCGACGGCGGCGTCGTTGCCGGAGGGCAGGAGCAGGCCGTAGAGGAGGTCGCGCATGGACAGGCGCATGCCCGTCTCCAGCCCCATCACGGTGCTGTCGCCGGCGAAGAAGTTGTCGATGTTGACGGTCACGATCTCGTCCGGGTCCGTCGTCTCCACGGCGACGATAGCCGTCACGATCTTGGTGATGCTGGCCGGCGGCATACGGCGATGCGCGTCCCTGGCGAAGAGGAGGTCGCCGCAGGCATCGTCGACGACGGCGGCAGAGAGGGCCGTGATCGGCGGTGGCTCCGTCTCGCTCTGGAATGCGACATCGCCTGCGGGCGCTGGCGTCACGGTGATAGAGGCGCCGGCGACCTCGACGGTGCACTGGCTGCCCCCGCATCCGCTGAGACCGTCGGAGGGCGCCACGTGGCACTGGAACGCGAGGACGGCGGACAGTATGGCCGCGATCGCGAGCATGGCGAGGGGCGCCTGGTTGCGACGGCTTCGCCTCCGGATCATCGGCTAAGACTGTAGCACACTTTCACAGATTCGCCAAGACACCAGGTTGACCCCACGTCGCAGCGCCTGCTAGATTCGCAGGGCTGTGTGCGCGTCATCATTGACACGACGCTACGTTGCCGGAAACGTCCTCCGGCGGCTCGAGGTCGTCGACCTCGACCTGCTCGGCGTGTGGCCGGGCGCGCGCGTCCTCGACGTCGGCTGCGGCGTCGGCAGGCTCCTGCTGCGACTGCAAGAACGCGGCTGCCACGTGATCGGCGCGGACATCCTTCGTCGCGACCTGCTCTCGGCGCAGCGACACCTGGCCGGCAATCGACCGCCGTCGACGGTCGTGCAGGCGGACGGCGGCCGCCTCCCGTTCGCCGACGCATCGTTCGACTTCGTCGCCTGCACGGAGACGCTGGAGCACGCCGCGGATGCCGGGTTGATGTTGCGAGAGCTGGCGCGCGTGCTAAGGCCGGGCGGGCGCTTGGTCATAAGCGTGCCGGACACGCTGCCGGAGCTGGTCGCCTACCGCTTCTACGACCTCTACCGCGACGACCCCTTCGGGCACCGCCGCATCTATACGCGGGGGCGCATCGTGAGGGCGGTGGAGGTGGCAGGGCTGCGGGTGTACGCGCGACGGCTGCGGAACTCGGTCGAAGCGGCGTACTGGACGCTGCTGTTCCTGCTCGACGCCTGCCCCTACATGCGTGGTTGGGCGGTCGCCGCCCTCAACCGCTGGCGCGACCGGTCGAACGAGGAGCCGTACTCGCTCCTCTACCACGTGCTCGACGAGGCAGGGAACCGCTTCCTCCCCAAGAGCGTCGTGGTCTACGCGGAGAAACCAAACCGTTAGTTCGGTACACTGTAGCCGAGGCTTTCCAGCCTCGGCGTTCACTTCCGGCCGGCTACTTGTCGATCGCGTCGAGGTCTATCTCGCCCACGGCGATCTTCTGCAGCGTCTCGGCGAAAAGCTGGTGCTCTCGCTCCAGCACGCGCGCCGCCAGTGAGTCGACGGTGTCGCCCTCGAGAACCGGCACCTCGGACTGCGCGACTATCGGCCCGGCGTCGTAGCGCTCGTCGACCAGGTGTATCGTCACGCCCGTCACGCGCTCGCCGGCGGCCAGCACGGCCTCATGGACCTTCTTGCCGTACAGCCCCTTGCCGCCGAATTTCGGCAGTAGCGCCGGATGGATGTTGAGGATCCGCCCTCGATACCGCGCCAGCGTCCGCGGCCCGAGCAGCTTCATATAGCCGGCGAGGATAACGAGGTCGACGCCGTGCTCTTCCAGCGTGCGCAGGATGGCCGCGTCCAGTTCTGCGGGGTCCCGGTGCGTGGCGCTGCTTAGATGATAGTTGGGGATGCCTTCCCGGCGGGCGCGTTCCAGCGCGGTCGACTCCGAGTTATTGCTTATGACGACGGCGGGTTCGGCGTCGAGCCGCCCATCCTTGCAGGCATCGATTATCGCCTGCATGTTGCTGCCGCCGTGGGAAGCGAGAAAGCCAAGACGTAGTATTCTCATCGGTGGCTGCTGCTCCCTCGGCAGTCAGAGAAGTAGCCCGACCGGACGCGCTCATTATAGCCCAGGCGTCGAGTATCGTCAGATGTCGAAAGACAAGAGCTGCGCGTTTTAACGCGCGAGGCTGCTTCGGAGTAATTGCGATGTCCGTCGGGGACTAGGGGGCGTGTTCGCGTACCACGTAGGCACAGGCGCTGCCCTCGTTCTCCTGGTTGACCGCGATGGCCTCCACTTCGGCGTTCAACAGGCGCGAGAGCAGCCGCTGGTCGTGGGCGCAGACCTCGCTATGGATGTCGGCGATGCGCGGGCAGGGGCAGCCCTGGCCTAGAAGCAGGTACCCGTCGTCGGCCTCCCGCCACTCGAAGAACATGCCCTCGCCGGCCAGGATCTTCGTGACCTCCTCCAGGCGTTCGGGGATGGTCTTGCCGGAGATCTGCCCGGCGTAGGTACCGGCAACTCGGTCCGCCATCTTCTCGAAGACGATCTCCGCCAGGGCGACGCCGCTCTTGCCCTTCGTTTCGTCGCGGTCGAGCGATACCAGCTCTTCGATGATGCGATTCGTCAGTTGCACGTAGCTGCGCGGAAAGAGGTCGTCGCCGGCGTCGGTGAGGGCAAAGACGTAGTGCGGCCGGCCGATGTCGCGTCGCTTCTGGCTGACGCTGATGTAGTTGTCGCGCATCAGGATGTCGAGGTGGCGGCGGACGGTAGCGGCGGCGAGCCCGAGTTCCCGCGTGAGGTCTTCGACGGTTGCGCGCTTTCGGCGTCGCAGGATCTCCAGGATCGTCTGGCGAGTGTTCTCCATGGGTCGAATGCGTCCTTTACAATAAACTTAGCAGCCGCGCGGGCGGCTTGTCAAGTTAGACGTGCTTTCGATGTTTTTTGTGATTTATACCCCTGCGCCTCTGGGAAAGGGGCGCCGCCTTTCCGCCTCTGGCGGACACCCGCCGCTGCATCTCCGCGTTCTGGAACGTAACCGGCCAGCGGTTCACAATAGGGACAACCTGCCCCGCCACGGGGGGCGCGGCGCGTTGCTGGGGTCGATTGGCTGTGCTATGATCATACTGTCTACCAGGCAACGCTTTCAGGCCACGGGCCGGGGCGGGACCGATGATTTCGTCAACGGATCCTGGCTCGGCCTTTTGGTGAGCGGCGAAGCCCGGCAGACGCAAGGCGACCCGCCGAGACAATAGCGGATAGGAGGGAAACCAGTGTTTCGCGAGATGAGCATCTTCAGCGGCAATGCGCACCCGGAGTTGGCGCTCAACATCTGCCGGCATCTGGAGGTGCCCCTCGGCGAATGCGAGGTGTTTGCCTTCAGCAACGAAAACATATTCGTGCGCATCTGCGAGAACGTGCGCGAACGCGACGTCTTCGTCATCCAGCCCATAGCCTCGCCGGTCAACACGCGGCTCATGGAGCTGCTCATCATGATCGACGCCCTCCGCCGCGCCTCCGCCGGACGCATCACCGCCGTCATTCCGTACTTCGCCTACGGCCGCAGCGATAAAAAAGACCAGCCGCGCATCCCCATAACGGCGCGGCTCATCGCCGATATGATAACAATAGCCGGCGCCGACCGCGTCCTCACCGTCGACTTGCACGCATCCCAGATACAGGGCTTCTTCCGCATACCGGTCGACGAGCTGACGGCTTTCCCCAGTCTGGGCGAATATTTCAAGGGGAAGGACCATGACAACCTGGTCGTCGTGGCGCCGGACCTGGCGCGCGCCAAAGATGCCCGTAACATCGGGGCAAAGCTCGACGCGCCCCTGGCCATCATCGAGAAGCGGCGCACCGGCAACATCCAGCACGCCGAGGCGCTCCAGATCATCGGCGACGTGGAAGGACGCAACGCCCTGATAGTCGACGACGAAATCGATCGCGGCTCGACCCTTACGGCGGCGGTGGCCCTTCTCCTGGAGAACGGCGTCACCGGCGTCATGGCGGCCGCCGTGCACGGCTGTTTCTCCGGACCCGCCATCGAGCGACTCCGCGACAGCCCGCTGCAGCAGATCGTCATCACCGATACCCTGCCGCAACCGCCGGAGAAGCAGCTCGACAAGATACACTGCCTGACGGTCGCGCCTTTGCTGGGCGAGGCCATCCGCTGCATTCACACCGGGCAGTCCGTCGGTGCTCTGTTCCAGACGGACGGCTGACAGAACGAAGAGACCCTCGATGCTAAAGAAGATATTCGGCGACAGCAACGAGAGCGCGGTCAAGAAGCTGCGCCCCATCGTCGCCCGGGTCAACGACCTCGAACCGACCGTCGAAGCCCTGAGCGACGCCGAGCTGCGTGCCAAGACCGACGAGTTCCGCCAACGTCTCGCCGACGGCGAAGCCATGGACGACATCCTGCCGGAGGCGTTCGCCGTCGTGCGCGAGGCCTCGCGGCGTCACGTCGGCATGCGCCACTTCGATGTCCAGCTCATCGGTGGCGTCGTTCTCCATCAGGGCAAGATCGCGGAGATGAAGACCGGCGAGGGTAAGACTCTCGTCGCCACGCTGCCCCTTTACCTCAATGCCCTTGAAGGTCACGGGGCCCACCTCGTCACCGTCAACGACTACCTGGCGAAGCGCGACACGCAGTGGATGGGACCCATCTACGATTCCCTCGGCCTGAGCGTCGGCTGTCTCCAGCACGAGTCGGCCTTTCTCTTCTCGGCGGAAAAGGTCAGCGATGCGCCCAATATGGAGCACATAACGCCGATCCCACGTCGCCAGGCCTACCACGCCGATATCACCTACGGCACCAATAACGAGTTCGGCTTCGACTACCTGCGCGATAACATGGCCGCCGACCTCGACTACGCGGTGCAACGCGAGCTCCACTACGCCATAGTCGACGAGGTCGACAACATCCTCGTCGACGAGGCGCGGACGCCCCTCATCATCAGCGGCCCATCACAGGAGAACACGCAGACCTACTTCACCTTCGCCCGGCTTGTGCCCAGACTGCAGGAAGACGTCGACTTCACGGTCGAGTTGAAGCACCGCGCCGTCAATCTCACAGAAGAGGGCGTCGGCAAGCTGGAGCAGTGGCTCGGCGTCAGTAACATCTACGACCCGCAGAACTACCGCCTCACCCGCTACATGGAGGCAGCGCTCAAGGCGGAAATCATGTACAAGCGCGACCGCGACTACGTCGTCAAGGACGGCGAGGTTGTTATTGTCGACGATTTCACCGGGCGACTCATGTTCGGCCGCCGCTGGTCCGACGGGCTCCACCAGGCGGTCGAAGCCAAAGAGGGCGTCAAGATCCAGCAGGAGTCCATAACCTACGCGACGATCACCCTCCAGAACTACTTCCGTCTCTACGGCAAGCTGGCCGGCATGACCGGTACCGCCTGGACGGAGCGCGACGAGTTCTTCAAGATCTACCGCCTGGACGTGATCGTCATTCCCACGCATCAGGAGCTGGTCCGCCGCGAGTACTCGGACTTCGTCTTCCGCAATGAAGAGTCGAAGTTCCGCGCTGTCGCAAGGGAGATCGAGGAACGGAACAAGGAGGGTCAGCCCCTCCTCGTCGGTACCGTGTCCATCGAGAAGTCGGAGTACCTCTCCGATATGCTGAAGCGACGCGGAGTCACGCACCAGGTTCTGAACGCCAAGTATCACGAGAAGGAAGCGGGCATCATCGCCCAGGCCGGCCGCTTCGGCAGCGTCACCATCGCCACCAACATGGCCGGCCGCGGCACCGACATCATCCTCGGCGGCAAGACCGAAGGACGCGACCCCGCGGAGTGGCAGGAAGAGCACGAGAAAGTCGTCGAAGCAGGCGGCCTCCACATCATCGGCACTGAGCGCCACGAGGCCCGTCGCATCGACAACCAGCTCCGCGGCCGTGCCGGACGCCAGGGCGACCCCGGCAGCTCGCGCTTCTACTCCTCCTTCGAGGACGACATCATGAAGCGCTTCGCCCCGGAGTGGCTGCCCAAGGTGATGGGCGGCCTGGGCATGGATGAGGACACGCCCATCGAAAGCGGCATGGTCAGCAAGGCGATCGAGACCGCGCAGACGAAAGTTGAAGGGTACAACTTCGACATCCGCAAGCACGTGGTCGAGTACGACGACGTCATGAACATGCACCGCGACGTCATCTACTCCGAACGCCGCAAGATTCACGAGGGCGCCGACCTGCGCGCCAACATCCTCGACATGGTGCGGGAGGAGATCTGCGGCCTCGCCGACACGTTCCTCCCCGGCCGCCGCGAAGAGGACTGGGCCATCGAGGGGCTGCTCAAGGAAGCCGTCACTGTCTTCGACCCTCCGCCGTCGCTTACCGCCAAGAAGCTCGAAGGGCTGTCCCGCGAAGACATCCTGGAGACCGTCCTCGCCGCCTCGGAAGAAGAGTACAAGCGCAGAGAGGCCGAGATAGGCGAGGAGTCGATGCGTGTGCTGGAACGCCTTGTCATGCTCCGCGTCATCGACTACCTGTGGGTCGAGCACCTCACAGCCATGGACGAGATGCGGCAGGGCATCGGCCTCACCGCCTACGGCCAGCAGGACCCGCTCGTCGTCTACAAGCGCGAAGCGCACGATATGTGGGACCAGTTGCTCACCAACATTCGACGGCAGATAACGCATTCCATCTACCACGTGCAGTTGGCCACCGCTCCGCCGCCCCCACCGGAGCCGGTCGGTGCGCGCGCCGGCGGGGGGGGCGCCTCGCCCAACGGCGCTCCGCCCGAAGAGAGCGCTTCGACGCCCGCTCGCGCGGAAGCGGCGCCCGTCCGAAGGGCCGGCATGGCCGCGGCCAGGCGGCCCGTCGGCGCCCAGAAAGTCGGGCGCAACGACCCCTGTCCCTGCGGCAGCGGCAAGAAGTACAAGAAGTGTTGCGGCAGGACGATCTAGCCATGGCGGAGGAGAGAGCAACCTCGGATATCCAAGAAGAAGCGCCGGCCTGCCCGGAGGCGCTCGCTCACCTGCGACAGGCGGTGGCGGAGAGCTCTCACTGGTTCCCCGCGCTCCTCGAGGCGGTCGCGATGTGGCAACTTCCCGAGGAGACGGTCGGCGAGAGACGCTACTGCTACCTGGTCGGCGTCGAAGCGTTCGACTGGCTCCTGCTGGCGGAGCGCCTCATCGAATCGCTGGACGGCACGGTGCCCGAGGAGGAGCGCGAGGCGCTGCTCTTCGGCGGCCAGATGCCGCTCGACATCGAGGCCGAGGAGTTCAAGACGGCCATCGGCGCCGCGAAGCACACCGCCCACCTCAACTACCTGTACGGTGTGACCGTCGAAGAGGCGCTGCAGCTCGCGGTCGAAGAGGAGCTGCACAAGGAGCGCTTCGCCCAGTGCAGCACGCGCTGCCTGCCCGCCGACGAGGAGGTCTGCCGGCGCGTCTACGGCAAGGGGCGGATGGAGCTGCTGGAGCGCTTTCGCGAGGAGCGCGGCCTGCCGCCGTCGGACTCCATTGCCTACAGCGACCTCAAGGCGTTCACCTACTGGCTCTTCAAGTACCGCCTGCACAACTGCGACCGCGCGCGCGTCGCCTCCGACACGCGCAAGGCTCTATCGCAACTCTCGAAGCTGGAGCGGGCGCGCCGCCGCAGCCTCAAGCGCGCCCTGTCCGGGAGACAGGAAATGTAGGGGAGGGCTGTAGGGGAGGACTTCAGTCCTCCCGCTGCCTCCCGAAGCACTCGCAGATCCTACAGGAAGTTGTCGATGAGCGACCGCGTGGCTGCCAGCGCCAGCGTGTCGTTGGCGCCGTCCTCGATGAGCGCCGCGCGGGCGTCGCGGAACAGCTTCTCGACCAGGCACTCCTTGGAGAGGCCCATCCCGCCGAAGAGCTGCACGGCGTCGCTTGCGACCTCAAAGGCGACCTGCGTGCAATATACTTTCGAAGCGACGCCGTAGCGCGACACCGGCGGCATCGCGAGAGCATTGTACGTCACTACCGCTCGCGACACCTGTCGCGCCGACTCCACCTTGATGAACATGTCGAACAGCTTGCGCTGCACGAGCTGGTGCTCGCAGAGCAGCTTGCCGCCCTGCACGCGCTGCTTGCAGTAGGTCATCGCCTCCTCGTAGGCGGCGCGCGCCAGGCCCGTGAATGTCGACCCCATGCCGCCGTTGGCCGTCGCCAGGATCATATCGCCGGCCAGCGGGTACAGCTCCGGCGGCACGAAGACGTAGTAGTCGGGGATGCGCACGTTGTCGAAGAAGATCTCCCCCTGGTTGAGCGCCCTCTGCCCGATCTTGTTCAGCGGCTTTCCCTTCGACACGCCTGGCAGGTCGAGCGGCACGAGTCCGATGGCCGTCGAGACCGGGCCCTGCGACCGGTCGACCGCAAAGTGCACCATGGCGTGCGTGGCGATTGTGCCGTTCGACACCCAGGCCGCCTTGGCGCCGTTGATGATCCAGTCGTCGCCATCGCGCCTGCCATGAGTATCGAGGGAGATTGCCGGGTTGTTGAGGTATTCCGGCATGTTCGCCGCCGCCGTATCGGAACCGTGCTGCGGCTCCGTGATCGCCCAGCAGCCGATGTACTTCGCCTCCCTGTCCTTGATATAGGGCATGACGATCTCGTCCATCAGCCGCTGGTTGCCCGTCATCTGCGACGCCAGCAGCCCCATGCTGAACGGCATCCCGCAGGCGCCCAGACCGACGGCGAAGTCGGTGGCGCCCCAACCCATCTCCTCCGCCACGATGTGCATATCGAGGCCGGTGAGATTCGCCCCGCCGAACTCCTCCGGCATGCCCGCAAGGTGACGCTCCAGCTCGTAGTGCTTGCGCCAGACATCCCAGAAGACGGAGCCCGGCTTGACTACGTCCTGCGGGTCTGCCAGCTTATCGAGCTCGACGGACGCCGGACGTGCGATTTCGGCGGCAAAGCGATGGGTCTCCTCCTTGAGCGCTGTTTGAGTCGGCGTAAGCTGGGGGTTGAGGTCCAGGTACATCACGCGCATCTCCTTCGTTGGCCGGCCTAACGTGGCAGCATGATTGCACGCGCAAGATTTGCACGCAACCTCGGTCCTTGGCACGGGTTGAGGGAGTGGGTGCGGTCGCGTTTGCCGAGACGGGGACGGTTCCGGCCGATGAATCGCTCAGCCTTCCAGTAGGCAGGTCCAGCCCTCAAACAGGACGCAGTTGGAAGAGGCTGCGGGTTTCAACCCGCAGGACTGCTCCGCAAGAAGGGCCCGTCCGGTGGAAAACGGTTTTGCGGCGTGGTATAGTTAGAGTTCCGGCACGTTGATGTGAGCTGCCAGCTCGCCGGTCTCCCCGCCTTTCGCGGCTGCTGCCGAACCAGGTAGCAGGCACGCAAGATGACCCGCATGTATAGCGTTCGCGCTCGCTGTTGTGGGGCCACTGTTCCTGCAGTGCCGTAAGGGGCAGGTTCACCTTGTGTACGGATCGACTGGCGTGATTGCACCGCACCGACGAAGACCTCTGTCGCGGCAACTCGGCGGCGTTCTTGCTGGCGCTGCTCTGTCGTCCCTCGCTGTGGCAACCAGCGTCGTGGTCATGTGGGTGAACCGCGATAGCTCCGGAGGAGACAGTGGCGTTCTCATAGTGATCGCCGCTGCCGTTGGCGTCCCTGCGTTCCTTCTGGGAGCCATCTCACTGATCTTGCTCAGTGGACGAACTCGCAACGTTAGGATCGTCAACACCGCGACGGCACTGGCGGTGTTCGTCTCGCTCATTCCCATGGGACTCATATTCCTGCGAGAGGTCTGGGCCGCGTTCGCCTTCTCTTCTTTATTCGCGGTCTTGGTCGCCCTAGTGCTAACTGAGCCGACCGAACGAGACCCGGCCAAAGCCGTCAGCGAATTGCCGGCCCTGGAGCATCCAGAGCCAGCGGAGAGCGTGCCTTCCGAATCCCCTCCACCGATCTCTGCCAGAGATGTTGCCGATGCAGTCCCTGCCCTTGCCCGCCATCTGCCGGGGCCCTGGCAAAGACGCCTCTCGCGGGGCAGTTCTGCCATCGTCAGACAAGCAGGCGATCGTCGTCGGTCAGGGAGAAGACGCGAGAGTGTCCGCCACATGACGCTTCGCCATCGGCACAAGGAGGATGCCGTTCCCCTACCGGAACTACCGCCCGCAACCGCCAACGACGCTGCTCCATTGCCACAAGATTTCACCCCCGATTCCTCCAAAATCCTCGACGCGTTTCTCGAGAGGATGGAATCTGGCTTGGAGCGATTCGAGAGGGCGCTGGCCCGCCATGCTGAGGAATCCGACGAAACCTTGGCGATGACAACTGAAGCGCTGGCGCCAGACGCAAGCGGCGACGCCGAAGAGTCGTCTGCGGACGAACGGCTCGCTCTTCTCTACGAGCAGGTCGAAGCGGCGACAAGGCGGTTGGACGTCCTCATTGCATATGCGGATTCGCGCTTCAAGGAGTGGCTGGCAGCGTCCCGAAACGGCCGTACAGGAATGACCGCAAGTGAGCCTGACGCCGCGAAGAACGCATTCGAAGTCCTGCGCTCAGTTCAGGACGACATGGGCAGTCTCGTGAGAGGGCTTGATGGCGGCGGTCCAGCATCAGGCGGATTGGAGGCTCAGCTGGCAGCGATCCGCAACCTTAGGATGCGGCTGGCGAAGTACGTCGAACGGTCAAGCGACGGCACTAAAGGGAGAAGAGGCTCTGGGAGGCAGTCCCCGCTCTTCATTGGATAGGAGCACTCAGCGTGCAAGGAGGTACAAGTGAGGTTCTTCGCAGGCATCGTTACCATAATTGTGGTCCCTATCGTCGCAGTCGCCATCGTGATGAGCCTTGTGGTAGTTCGTGGTGTCACCGCCCCTCTGTCGGGCGCCGTCTTTACCACGACGGCAGATGGTGAAATTGTCAACGAGAACGTGCATTACGACAGCAAGATAGACGTCTACCTGGATGGCGGTCCCGGACCTCGTGCTCCCATAACTGCTGCAGGGCTCCCAGATGGGAACTACTACTTCCAGGTGACGGATCCTTCCGGAAAGGTTCTTCTCTCCGAAGACCCCGCAAAGTGCCGCGAGATCAGGGCGCAGGGCGGAGTGATCGTTCAACTGGTGTCGATGGAGCGAACGTACGGACCGAACAATGCGCCGTGCTCCACTCAAGACCCGTCTACCCCACCTTACGATCCCCATATCGTGCAGGGCGTCGCCGGTCCCGGCGGCCA
>JALHUB010000165.1 GCA_022865685.1 Dehalococcoidia bacterium
TAGACGGAGTATCGATTGACCAGGCGAAGTGCTGGAACCATGCCTTCGGCGCCGACGACCAAGGAGAATGGCGAATTCGATGCTTCAAATGCCGCGACGCGTGCCCGAACAAGCTAGGCGTCAGGGCCAAGAAGAAGGCAGGCTAAACTCCCTCTCGCAACCGGTCATGCCCGACGCGCGGCGCCTCCCCATTCCTCAGCGAGACGCGGCGCCGTCTCCCAGGCGATCATCGCGCGCTTCCGCGTCTCTCCCCAGCGGTAGCCACCCACAACGCCCGTCTCCCTTATCACGCGATGGCACGGGATAAGGTAGGCCAGCGGATTGTGCCCGAGGGCTGCCCCGACGGCCCGCGCCGCCTTTGGGCCGCACACGGTCGAAGCCAGTTGGGCGTAGGTGACCAGCGACCCCGGCTCCACTTCCAACAATGCCCGCCAGACCCGCACCTGGAAGGCCGTCCCCATCACGTAAGCGCGTAACGGCGCCCTCTCGACCTTCGGGCGCACGAAGACGTCCGCGACGATTTCGCGGGCGGCGCAGTCGTCGCGGGAAAGCGATGCACCGGGCCACTGTGCCCTCAGCTTCGCGAGGCCGTGTTCCTGCTCGCCGTCGACGAACGCCAGGTGGCATACGCCGCGGGAGGTTTCCCCAACGAGGCACTGCCCGAACGGCGACTCGGCGAACCCACAGGTGAGGCGCAGGCCTTCTCCTCGCGCTTTCATCTCTCCGGGCGAGGCTGCTTCCAGGCCGACGCACAGGTCGTGCAGTCTGCCGGGGCCCGAGAGGCCCGCATCGATTGAAGCGTCGAGCACGCTGTCGCCGTTCCGCAGGAGCGATTTCACGTGCTCGAGGGTGAGGCACTGCAGGAAGTCTTTCGGAGTTATGCCCGCCCAGGACCTGAAAAGTCGATGGAAATGGTACTGCGTCAGGCCAGCGACTCCGGCGAGGCAGGCGAGGTCCGGCTGCTCGCGGTGATGCTCGTCAAGATAGCGAATGACAGCGCCGATGCGGTCGTAATCGTTCATGCCGTCATTGTTGCACCGCCGGCGATTCCCTGCCACCCGCTTCTTGCGCCTTAAGGCTCTTTCTGGCCAACTTCTTCACCGCCTGCAACCTTCACGCTCTTTTCACGTTTCTGCTCCGTCGTTCACGGCCGCAGCACGCGCTTGGCCTATCTTCGATAGAAGGCGTACCTGAGTAGGACGCCGCCAACGCGAAGGGAAGGAGAAACGCTGATGAAGACGCTAGCATGCAAAGATACCGGCTCGCAGTGCGACTGGGTAGGCCGAGCGGAGACGGAGCAAGACCTGCTGAAGCAGGCGACTCAACACGTCAAGCAGGTCCACAAGATGGACATGACGCCCGAAATGGAGCAGAAGGCGCGCAAGGTCATCCGAGACGAGTAGACGGCAGGCCCTTGAGCGGCTAAGTGGTTTCCCCGGAGAGACGCAACGTTTAACGTGCGACGCCTCTCCCGGTGTATTCATATTCATTGCGGTCTGGCGTAAGGGTCGCGCACAGGACGCGTGGCTCATGTGCCGGGACGCGATGGCGGGGTATCGTTTAGGGCCAAATAAAGGAGGCCAAGGTGACTTACGGAAGGAAGGAACGGCGAAGCCTGAGCAGGCGGGACTTGCTGAAGGGATTCGCGGCAGGAGCGGCAGTGCTAGCGGCGGGGGCAAGCGGACTCAACGTCCTCTCGCCTCCCGGATTCCGTAGGGGGGTTCTGCTATCGAGGCCGCGTGCGGCGCTTGCGTACCAGAGCCCCGGCGGAGTGGTAAAGAAGTTCATCCAACCGCTGCGCGGGGTCGGACCGGGCGGCATACCGGTGGCGGCGCCCGACGCTGGCCCAGCGCCTGTCACGGGTGTCACGCACTACTCGTTGGACATCAAGCAGTACACCGACACGCTTCATCCGGCGCTGGGACCAACGACGCTGCGGGGTTACAATCCCGTGAATCCCCTCGGCGGAGGCCTGCAGCCGCAGAAGCACCTGGGCGGCATCATAGTGGCCCAGAAGGGGACGCCCGTCCAGATCACTTTCACCAACAGGCTCAGCGGGCCGTATCCCCTACCATTCGACACTACGATCATGGGCGGGGACCTGGACCCGAACCGCGCTTGTGTGCACAACCATGGAGGCCTAGTCCCGTGGATCAGCGATGGGGGCCCACACTCCTGGTTCGGTCCAAGCGGAGAATACGGCCAGAGCATTCCCAAGAGCTTCTACCAGATACTGAACCCGGGTATCGCGGACGGCCAGGCTGAGCTTTACTACCCCAACAATCAGAGTGCGCGAATGCTCTGGTACCACGATCACGTGTGGGGCTTCACGCGGACGAACGCCTACTCCGGAATTGCGAGCGCGTACATCATCCGCGACAAGTTCGAGGGGCTCTTAAGGAACTTCGGACTGCCCGAGTTCATCGAGAACGGCGGCAAGTTCGAGCTGCCGATTGTCATCCAGGACAAGGTCTTCGTTGGAGAGGACATCCTGGACGAGGACCCGACATGGCCGGGGCCGACGACCCCAGGCAGCCTGTGGTATCCGCACATCTACGATGCGGATGTGGGGCCGTCCCCGCTGACGATTCCCGACCCATCGGTGGTGCCGGAGATGTTTGGCGACACGATGCTTGCCAACGGATTAGCCTATCCGGAGGTCACGGTGGAGGCGAGAAGATATCGCTTCCGCGTCCTCAACGCCTGCCAGGCGCGCTTCCTGAACCTTCAGCTCTACGTCGACGACGGCAGCGCCGACGGCATCTCCCTGAACAGCAGCCTAGCGCCGACCAACTCGAAGGGCCCGGACTTCTTCGTGATCGGCACGGAGGGCGGCTTCCTCTGGGCGCCGACCGTCGTGAAGTCAAACGTCGCGTTCAATCCGATGACGCTCAAGGGCAGCCTCATTACTGCCCCGGCGGAACGGTGGGACCTGATCGTCGACTTCAGAGGATTCGCCGGCAAGAAGATCATCCTGTACAACGATGCGCCGGCGCCCTTCCCAATGGGCGACCCGACAACCGATTACTTCCCGGGTGCGCCGGGCAACCCCACGCAGCCGGTGCCGGGCTATGGTCCGAACACACGGCAAATCATGCGCTTCAAGGTGGTCCCGGCGACCAGCAGGGAACCCTCGTTTACGCTGCCCCAGATGGGCGGACAGGCTGGGATGGGTCAGGGGATCGACCCGCTGCTGGCGTCGGCGTAAGGCGCGGTTTCCGCAATGGGCGTCGCGGCAATGCGCCGGCCTGGAGTGAAGGTCCGGCAGCTGACGCTGAACGAGGACTTCGACGAGTACGGACGGCTGATTCAGATGCTGGGGACGAACGAGCAGTCAATGCCCGGCATGTACGGGCGAAAGTATTCGGACCCGACAACCGAGACGCCGCGCGCGGGAGCGGTGGAGGTCTGGCAGATCGCCAACCTAACGGGCGACACGCACCCGATCCACTTCCACCTGGTGAACTGCCAGGTCCTGTCGCGGCAGCCGTTCGACGTCGAGAGCTACAACGGCACGCCGACGTATACCGGCTCGGCCCGCGGACCTGAGCCGACGGAGATTGGGTGGAAGGAGACGGTGAAGATGCACCCCGGCGAGGTGACGACGGTGATCATGAAGTTCGACCTGGCGAAGGTGCCTTTCAGCGTCCCCGCCAGCCCGCGGACGGGTGGTAACGAATTCGTGTGGCACTTCCACATCTTGGAGCACGAGGAACACGACATGATGCGTCCCCTTGTGGTGACGTAGTCATGGCGGGCTAGACGAGAGTAATGGGCAGAGCTTCGCGCCGTCCGGGCCGGTGGGGAATCGCCTTGGTGGCACGAAGCTCTGCCCGCGTTAGAGAGGGCAGATTGGTGAGAAGAGATGGTCTTTGCAGGGAGGTGAAGGATGCCCCGCGTAGTACATTTCGAGATCCCTGTGGACGACCCAGACCGCGCAGTGAAGTTCTACAAAAGCCTGTTCGGCTGGGAGATCAACAAGTACCCCGGTCCGACCGACTACTGGCTGATCACTACCGGGCCGGACGGGGAGCCCGGGATCAACGGCGCGCTTATGCGACGGGAGGCGGAACGCGACGGGCCATCGCCGACGGCGTACGTCTGCACAGTCGACGTGCCATCCGTCGACGAATACATGACGAAGGTCACCGAAAAGGGGGGCACCGTCATCACGCCGAAGATGCCGATTCCCGGCGTCGGCTGGTTTGCCTACTGCAAAGATACTGAGGGCAATCAGTTCGGGATCATGCAGAGTGACCCGAGCGCCGCGTAAGGTCGAGGGTCAGTCGCGCAGCAGCACCGCGCGGGCGGGCGCGCCGTCGCAACCCTCGATTGGCAGGGGCAGGCAGATGAGCCGGTACGAGCCCGGCTCGACGGCACGGAGGTCGACGCCTTCGAGGACTACGACGCCGGCTTCGAGGAGAACGACGTGCGCGGGCGCGGGGTCGGAAGCCGGCGCAAGAGACAGATAATCGATGCCGACGAGTTCGACGCCGCGGGACACGAGGACTTTCGCGGCATCGGCGGTAACGCCGAAGAACTTGTCGCTGAAGTCGTCGAGGTCCCAGA
>JALHUB010000166.1 GCA_022865685.1 Dehalococcoidia bacterium
ACGGGCGCGAAAGCTGGGCCTCACCGGCCTCGACTTGAGCCTTACCCATTCGCGCGAGTACGCCATGGCGCCGGTCGTCGGCCTCCAGCAGGAGCCGCCGGAGGACCCGCAAGCCGAACGTCGCCGGCTGATGCAGCGGCTCCAGGCGCTGCCGACCGTGCCTACCGGCAGCAAGGAAGGACCCTCGCCATGAAGCTCATAACCGCCGACCAGACGCGGACGCTCGACCAGCAGGCGACGAAGGCGGGCGTTCCCGTCGACAAACTGATGGAGAACGCTGGCCTGGGCGTCGCCAAACAGGTGCGCAACCTCCTGGGCACCGTCAAGGGACGCCGCATCGTCGTGCTGGCCGGTCCCGGCAACAACGGCGGCGACGGCCTCGTCGCGGCGCGGCACCTGCACGACTGGGGCGCCGAGACCCGCGTCTACCTGCTGGCGAAGCGACGGCCCGACGACGCCAACCTCGCCGAACTCGTCAAGCGCGAGCTCGACATCGCCGACGCCGAGGACGACGCCCGCTTCGCCGCCCTCGACCGTTTCCTCTCCGACGCCGAGCTGATCGTCGATGCTCTCCTCGGCACAGGGCCCTCGCGTCCGATCGAAGCGAACCTGGCCGAGATCCTGGAGCGCATGCGTCGACTCCGCAGCGGGCCGCAGCCGCCGCGCATCGTCGCCGTCGACCTCCCGACCGGCGTCAACTCCGATACCGGCGCCGTCGACCCGCGCACCGTTGCCGCCGACCTTACGGTCACGCTCGGCTTCTCCAAGATCGGGTTGCACACGCTGCCCGGCTCCCAGTGCGCGGGGCGCGTCGAGGTCGTCGACATCGGCCTGCCCGCAGGCTCGGAGTCCGCGCTCAAGGTCGACCTCATGACCGACGAATGGATAGCGGGCCTGCTTCCCGAGCGCCCGCTGAACTCGAACAAGTCGACCTTCGGGCGCGTGCTGGTGGTCGCCGGCTCGGAAAACTACATCGGCGCCGTGCGGCTGGCGGCGGCGGCGGCGGGACGCGTGGGCGCCGGGCTGGTGACGGTCGCCTGCCCGCAGTGCATCCACGCCATCATCGCCGCGGGACTCGTCGAAGCGACGTACCTGCCGCTGCCCGACAAGGAAGGCGGTCTGGTGGAGAAGGGCGTCCCAGAAGTCCTGCGCGTCCTAGAGGGCTTCGACGTCATGCTCATCGGCCCCGGCCTCGGCGGTCGCAGCCGCACACTGGAGTTCGTGCGCACGCTGCTCTTCTCGCTCAAGGGAGGCACTCCGGTAGTAACCGTGGTCGATGCCGACGCCCTGAATATCCTCGGCGGCGTCCCCGGCTGGGCCGCGCGCGTCAGCGTCCCTCTCGTTCTTACGCCGCATCCGGGCGAATTGCGCCGCCTCAGCGGCAAGAGCATCTCCGAGATTCAGAGCGATAGGCTCGCCGCCGCCACCGCGAACGCCGTCGCCTGGCGACAGACTGTGGTGCTCAAGGGCGCGCACACCGTCGTCGCCATGGACGACGGCCGTGCCGCCGTCAGCCCGTTCGCCAACCCCGCCCTCGCCAGCGCGGGCACCGGCGACGTGCTCTCGGGCGCGATAGCGGGACTGCTGGCGCAGGGCCTCGACCGATTCGCCGCCGCGAGTTGCGGCGTCTACCTGCACGGCATGGCCGGCGAGCGCGTCCGCGAGTCGCTCGGTGACGCGGGCCTGCAGGCGAGCGACCTCCTGCTGGAGCTGCCGCAGGCGATCCATGAGTTGAAATCGCAGGCACCCGCGCCATCCGCCGAGAAGAAGGCTAAGCTGCCTCGCCTGCGTTCGACGTGATGCCACGGGGGCAGACCGCCGTCCGCCCTTCCCCGTAGCGGCGTCCGCGAGTATTCTCCCTCGTAGGGGCGAGCCCCTGTGCTCGCCCGAAGCAACGCCGACGCCGCTGCTCCCTGAAAGGGACGCACCGTGCAACTTTCGAGTGAACGGCCACGCCGCCGCTGGCGATTGCGACGCAATCCGCACGCCGGCGACCTCCGCCTCACCCACTACCCGCCGCTCGTGCAGCGCCTCCTCGAAAGCCGCGGCGTCGCGACCGCCGCCCAGGCGCAGGCCTTCTTGGACGCGGACGGCGAGTGCGACCCCTTCGCGCTGCCCGACATCGACAAGGCCGTCGCCCGCCTCTCTCGCGCCGCCAAGACCGGCGAGACGGTCGCCGTCTTCGGCGACTTCGACGTCGACGGCGTCACGTCCGTCGCCCTCCTAACCGAGGCGCTGCGCTCGCTGGGAGCGAACGTCATCCCTTACATCCCGGACCGCTTCGACGAGGGCTACGGCCTGAACGCGCCGGCGATATCGCGCCTCCACGAGGATGGCGCGACCCTGCTCGCCGCCGTCGACTGCGGCACCAGCTCTGTCGACGACGTTGCGCACGCGCGCTCGCTCGGCATGGACGTCGTCATCATCGACCACCACCTGCCGGCGGAGCGCCTGCCGGATGCGCTGGCGCTCGTCAATCCGAAGATCGCGCCATCCGACGGCCCCGATCTCGACCTGGCGTCGGCGGGCCTCGTCTACTACCTTCTCATCGCGCTCTACGATTCGATTGGCAAGCCTTTCCCGGAGCGGCGCTTCCTCGACCTCGCCGGACTCGGCACTGTCAGCGACATGGCGCCGCTGCATCGCGCCAACCGCTCGCTCGTGCGCCGCGGCTTGGAAGCGGTGCGCGAGAGCGAGAGATGCGGCCTCCAGGCGTTGATGGCCGTGGCCGGGGTCGAGCCGTCGCGAGTCGACACGGAAGCGCTATCGTTCGTCCTCGGCCCGCGACTCAACGCCGCCGGC
>JALHUB010000167.1 GCA_022865685.1 Dehalococcoidia bacterium
AGCCCGCGGCATCTGCCCGTGACGCGATTCTATCCGCCGGAGGAGTTCGCGGCGCTGGCCGAAGAGGGACGCGCTCGCGGCTTCCGCCACGTCGAGTCGGGGCCGCTTGTGCGGAGCTCCTACCGGGCGGCGCAGCAATCGGGCGGAACCGGCCGCGAGGGCTGACCCGTCACTTCAGATAGTCGCGCCTTTGCCGATACTTCTCCTGGAACGGGGAGTCGCTGTGGCCTACGGCGCCTTTTCCCCGCCGCAGTGACGCTCGATGGTCATGGCGGCGCCCCGCTCCTCCACTATCGCCCGACCCCATCGCTTCCTACGACTGCGCCGCATGCCCGCGACCCCGCCATCGCGTCTGGACAGCTTGCCAGACGGTGGTCAGCGACACGGCAGCCCACAGGCAGAAGATGGGGATAATCGCGAAGTGGAAGCGCTCGTCGCCGAAGAAGACGACGCTGAAGAGCAACGTCCAGCAGGCAACGACGGCCACCAGAAACGCCTTCCGCTGGTCGCGCAAAGAGAGCCAGAGAGGCAAACCGATCGCGGCGATTCCTCCGACCGCCCAGTAGAACCAGTCGCTGAGACGCCCGAGCAGTCTGGCCTTGTCAATCGAAAGCGTCGAGGGATTGTCGTGCCAGGCGATGGATGCGCCGTCGCCGGCGTAGAGGGCGGCGAAGCGGCGCGGGATGAGCGCGAGCTCCTCGATGGGGTTGTTCCTGATGAATTGCAGTGCCTGCCTGAGGGCCGCGTTGTTCGTCTTGACCTCGTAGTCGGGGTTCGCCATGCCCTGGAGACCCTCGTTTACAGTTAGTTCAGAGAAATCGGCTATTCTGCCGTTCGCGCCCTCGTGGTGGCCGACCCAGAGGGCCTCGGTGGCGCTGGTGGAGATGATGATCGGCGCGTGCATCTTGGCGATGTTGCGCGCCGTCCAGGGCAGGATGACGGCGGCCGCGCCTAGCATGAGCAGCGACGAACGCGCCAGAGCGCCTTGTCGGGAACGGCGGCGGGCGAAGATGAGTACGGGGATAATGGCGGCCAGCACGAGGGCCTCGCCGCGGACCAGCGCCGCCGCTCCGATCAGAAGGCCGACGAGAAGGGCCTGCCAGCGACGGCCGTGGCCCTCCGCCAGCACGGTGTAGACGGCAGTGGTGAGGACGAGCCCGAAGAGGAGGGTGAAGATCGGCTCGGTCATGATGAGGCTGGTGGCGAACACCTGGCCGGGGAAGACGGCGAGCAGTCCGGCGGCAATCAGGCCGATGCGGCGGTCGAAGACCTTCCTGCTCAGCAGATAGACGAGAACGACGGTCGCGCTGCCGGCGACGACGTTCAGCAGGCGCGCGGAGAGGAGGCTGTTGTCGGTAAGACGGTACAGCGGCGCCAGCACGGCCGGATAGCCGGGTGGCCAGTGGGCGCTGGGCAGCCCCGCGAAGTCGACGAAGCCCATGCCTTTGGCGAGCGCGTAGGCCTGGTAGTCGTAGATGGTCATGTCCCAGCGCCAGTACGTGCGCGGATCGACCTCGACGTGGAGCGCCCAGAGCAGGCGCAGGACGAAGGCGGTCGCGACCAACGCGATGAGCCATCGGTCGCCGCGCCGTAGCACGTCGGGCACGATTGCGGGGGAT
>JALHUB010000168.1 GCA_022865685.1 Dehalococcoidia bacterium
AGCTTCATGGAAGGACGCTGGAAGATCGCGATCCCGCTGGTGCTGGGACATGAGGGCGCGGGCATCTTCGAAAAGGTGGGCGAAGGCGTCACATCCGTGAAGCCCGGCGATCACGTCATCTTCTCCTGGGTGGCGTCCTGCGGCGTCTGCCGGAACTGCTCGCGGGGGAAGCCGTACCTGTGCAGCAACACCCCTCTTTCGACGATGAAGGACGGCACGAGCCGCTTCAAGAAGGGCGACGTCCAGCTCTTCCATCAGACAGGCATCTCTTCGTTCTCTGAATACACCGTCGTGCACGAGACTTCGATCGTGAAGATTCGCGAAGACATGCCCCTCGACAAGGCCGCGCTGGTTAGCTGCGGGGTGCTAACGGGCGTGAGCGCCGTCGTCAACGCGGCGAAGGTGGAGCTGGGCAGCAGCGTGGCCGTCTTCGGCTGCGGCGGCGTCGGCCTGAACGTCATACAGGGTGCGACGCTGGTCGGCGCGACGAAGATCATCGCCGTCGATAGGCTGGACAACAAGCTGGAGATGGCGAAGGAGTTCGGCGCGACGCACGTGGTCAACGCCACGACGGAGGACGCCGTCGCCAGGATCAAGGAGATCACCGGCAGCGGCGCCGACTACGCATTCGAGGTCGTAGGCATGCCGGAGGTCGTCGCCCAGGCGTTCGATTCCACGGACGCCGCCGGAACGACGGTGATGGTCGGAATGCCGCCGCTTCGGGCGCCGCTGACGATAAACACGCTGGGGCTGTTCCTGGGCAAGACGCTGAAGGGGGCGTACTTCGGCTCCGCCCACTTCCGCATCGAGATGCCGGCGCTCGTCGAGCTGTACATGGAGGGCAGGCTGATGCTCGACGAGCTGATCACGCGCACCTACCCGCTGGCGGAAATCAACGACGCCTTCGAGGCGATGAAGCACGGCGAGGTGGCCCGCAGCATCATCAAGTTCTAGTCATTGCGCTTGGAAGAATCGTAGGCCAGGCTTCCAGCCTGGCCATCAACTCAGAGTCGAGACTGGAAAGTCTCGACTACGATGTTCCTGCAACGACGCCGGACCCGGGGGCCTGCTGCCTCTTCCTCGACAGGGCGGTATAATTCAAGGGGCGCCGGAAAACGCGTCGCACCGGGAGGAAGAGCATGGCCCCCGCCATCGAGCTGCGCTCCGTCTTCAAGGACTACGGACGCGTGCGCGCGCTTCGCGGCATCGACCTCACCATCGAGAGCGGCCAGATATTCGGCTTCCTGGGCCCTAACGGCGCCGGCAAGACGACGACCATTCGTATTCTCCTCGACCTCATCCGGCCCACGTCCGGCACGGCCTCTGTGCTCGGCCTCGATAGCCAGCGCGAGTCCGTGGAGGTGCGGCGTCGCTGCGGTTACCTGCCCGGCGACCTGCGTATGTACGAGGGGATGCGCGGCAGCGCCTTCCTCGACCTCATCGATTCCTTCCGGCCGCAGAAGCGCGACCCGCAGTATCGTCGCGAACTGCTGGAGCGCCTGGAGCTCGACCCGTCGATGCCGATCCGCGCGCTCTCGAAGGGGAACAAGCAGAAGATGGGACTGGTGCAGGCGCTGATGCACCGCCCGGACGTGCTCATTCTCGACGAGCCGACGAGCGGCCTCGACCCGCTGGTGCAGCAGGAGGTCGCGAAGCTACTCGAGGAGGCGGTCGCAGGCGGACGGACCGTCTTCTTCTCGTCGCACGTCCTGCCGGAGGTGGAGCGGCTGAGCCATGCCGTCGCCATCATACGCGAGGGCACGATCGCGGCGGTGGAGGACATCGCGCGACTCAAGTCGCGGGCGGTGCACGTGCTGGAGATCACCTTCGCGGAGCCGCCGCCGACCGGCCTCTTCGCGCTCCCGGGCGTGCGCGAGCTGCACCGCGACGGCAACACCGTCCACATCCAGGCCCTGGATGGCCTCGACGCGGCGATCAAGGTGATTGCGGCCTATCACATCGTCGACCTGCGGACGGAGCAGCCGAGCCTGGAGGACTTCTTCCTCGCCCACTACTCCGCCTCGGCGGAAGAGAAAGACAGAGATGCGTTACCGGCTGAACGTCGTTGAGAAGTCGCTGCGCGACCAGAAGTGGCAGATCGTCGGCTTCGGCATAGCCTTCCTGGCGATGTCCGCGCTCATCGTCTACATCTGGCCGTCGTACCGAACGACGGTGGCGAGCATCCAGCTTCCGGAGGCCGTGCAGGCGCTACTGGGCAGCGACCTCGCATATTCGACGGCCGCCGGCTTCGTCAGCGCCGAGTACTTTAGCTGGATACCCATCCTGCTCATCGTCTACACCGTCATTCAGGGCACCGGCGCCATCGCTGGCGAGGAAGGCAGCGGCACCATCGACCTGCTGATGTCGCAGCCGCTGACCCGTTCGGGCATGGTGGTGCAGAAGACGGTTGCCGTGTGCATCGGCTCGGCTTTGATCGCGGGTTTTGGGTTTCTGGGCTTTCTCCTGTCCATCCCGTTCGTCGACATCGAGATCACGCTGAAGGGCGCGGCGCTGGCTTGCGCGAACATGCTGCCGATGGCGCTCCTCTACTACGCGGTCTCGCTCTGGTTCGGCTCGGTCCTGCCGAATCGCGCCTACGCGTCCGGCGGGGCGATAGCGCTGGCGACGGCGGGCTACTTCTTCAACACTATCGCCAGCGCCGTCAGCAGCCTCTCCTGGTTCAAGTACGGGTCGCCGTTCTACTACTACGGGGCGGGCCTGCCGATGGTGAAGGGGATCGACTGGTCGCACGTGCTGCTGCTCCTCGGCGTGGCGGCGCTGTTCGTGGGCCTAACCGTGCGTTCGTTTGCCCGGCGCGACATCACGATCGGCGGCGCCTCGAACCTGCGGCTGAGGGACATGCTCGGCCGCGTGCTGGGATGAAGTCGCGTTCCGTGGCTCAAGCGCCGGATGTATCGTCCCGCCGCAGCTCGCGGCTAAGCCACGCCAGGTAGTCGTCGCTGCCGGCGGCGACCTCGAAGGCGACGATCTCCGGCACGTCGTAGGGGTGCACGTCCTTGATGGCTGCCTCAACTTCCGCGAAGAGCCGCCTCTCTGTCTTTACCACGCAGAGCCATTCCGTCGCTTTCTCTACCTTGCCCTCCCACCAGTAGATGCTGTCTATCGTATCGATGATCTGGACGCAGGCGGCCAGTCTCCTGCCTATGAGCACGTCCGCAATGCGGGTGGCGTCTTCCCTGGACGGCGTCGTCGTCGTTATCTGCACGTAGCTGTTCATCCCGGGCCCCCTGTAGACAGTGTCCTACGGTCTCCTGCTAATATAGCGCAGCGACGGCGAAAGCGGCCTGCCAACGACCCCCGACGGAAACGCGAGTTCGCCATTCGACGCTATGGATCGTGTACAATTGGCACGAGGAGGGATGCCATGCCGGGCAAGGCGGGTGAAAGTCAACGCGAAAGGCCTCCGGGGGCGAAGTCGCACCAGATCAAGGCCGGCGACCTGGAGTGCCCGCGCTGCAAGAAGAACTTCACGATGAGCTACTGGCGCGGCGATCAGCTAATTCAGGCACGCTGCCTTAGCTGTGACCTGAAATGGCCTCGCCCGGACGTAGTCTAGGCTGAGCGCTCTCGCCGGCTCCCGCCGCACAGGAACACATTCGGGCGAAAGCAAGGGCCTTGCCCGCGAAGCGCCCGATTTGCCGCCGGTGTTTGCTCATACAAGTCCCACTTTGTGGAATCGCGCCAGATTGTCCGTATCAGAGAGGTGCAGGTCATGCAGTTGACTATCCCGCTCATACTCGATGAGGCCGCGCGCCGCTTTGAGAGAAAGACCGCCTTTCAGATCAAGGCCGGTAGGGAGTTCAAGAGGCTCACCTACGTCGAGCTCCGGCAACAGGCGCGCGCCTTCGGGTCGGCGCTCCTCGCCATGGGGCTGAATCGCGGCGACAAGGTGGGCATCGTCTGCGAGAACGGGCTGGAGTGGATCGTCGCTTATCTGGGTATATCCTGCGCGGCGGGCATCGCGGTGCCCGTCTACTACGACCTGGAGGCACCGGAGATCGAAGGGGCGCTGCGCAGGGCGGAGACGAAGTTCGCCGTCGTTTCCGACAAGGTGCTGCCGAAGATCTCCGACCACCTGCCGGACCTAGAGACGCTCCTGGTCGTCGGGCCGGGCGCCGAGACGCGTTCCGCCAGCGGTGGCGGCCTCTTTCGACGTCCGCGCGCCCGCGTCCTCCCGTTCGAGGAGGCATTTTCTCTGGCGACGCCCGAGAGCGACGCCGCCCTGGCGGAGACTGTCGTAGAGCCGGAGGAGTTGGCCTCCATAGTCTATACGTCCGGCACAACAGGCGGCGCCAAGGGCGTCATGCTCAGTCACCGCAACTTCACGTCCAACGTAGAGGCCGTCCCAAAGGCGCTTACGGTCACCTCCAGCGACAGCGTCCTGCTGCTTCTTCCCCTGCATCATTCCTACCCGTTTACGGTCGAGTTCTTGCTTCCGCTGAGTGTCGGTGCGGCGGTGACGATTGAAAACGACCTCGTGCGCATCCGTGACCGGCTGGCCGAAGTGAAGCCGACGCTCTTCGGCGGCGTGCCCTTGCTCCTAGACATCATGTACCGCGCCATCCGCGCTCAGGCCAATGCGCAGGGCCGGGGCAAGACCTTCGAGAAGGGCCTGAACATCGTCCGCAAGACGAAGCAGCGGACGGGAGTGAACATCGGTCCCGTCGTCTTCCGCGAGCTGCACCAGCGCCTCGGTGGCAAGCTGCGCTTCATCGCCAGCGGCGGCGCCTCGCTCAACCCGGAGACCGCGCTTAACTTCCATCTCCTTGGCATACTCGTTCTCCAGGGATGGGGCCTCACCGAGACGGCGCCAATCAGTTGCGCCCAGCGCTACTACCCCGCTCGATTCCGATTCACGAACTACTACGAGCGGCAGTTGGGAACAGTCGGCCGGCCGTTGCCGGGCGTGGACGTTGACCTCATCGACGTGCCGGAGAAGGAGATCTACGTCAAGCTCCACAACGAAGGGGAGCTCATAGTGCGCGGGCCCAACGTGATGCAGGGCTACTGGAAAGCCGAGGCGGAGACGAAGGCCGCCATGATCGGCGATTGGTTCCGCACGGGCGACGTCGGCCGCATGGACAGCCAGGGCTACACCTACATCACGGGCCGCAGCAAGTACGTGATTGTGCTGGACTCCGGCGAGAAGGTCCATCCGGACGAGGTGGAGGAGTCCATCCAGCGCAGCCCGCTGATTGAGGACGTTTGCGTTGTCAGCCGCAAGGTGCGCGAAAAGACGCAGATGTGGGCGGTCGTCTACCCGAACTTCGCTGCCGCCGCGGAGCGCCTGGCTACCCAGGACCACGATCTGGACGAGTCGACGCTGCGGGCGCTCGTTGAATCGGAGGTCGATACAATGGAGGGCGCGCTGGCGCCGTACAAGCGGACGAGCCGCCTGGTGCTCACGGACACGCCGCTGCCGAAGAAGGGAGCGCTGCGGAAGGTATCGCGAGAGCAGATCGCCGAGGACTACTCATTCGACGTGAAGCGCTGGCAGGAGAGCGCAGCAGACGGCCTCACGCCTTGAGCGCTCATTGCCGTTGTCGATTTTGAGGGTTGAAAACCCTCAGCCTCTTCATACAGGCGCATCTCAACCGGAAAACTGCGGGATGTGTGCCGCGCACCGCACCTCTAACGAACGAACCTCGCCGCGAGTTTACCGCCGAGACTGGAAAGTCTCGGCTACGTTGTTCTTTTGCGCAGCGTCGCCCCTGTCGCGAGCGTCGCGAGGCCCGCAAGTGCTAGCCCGAGCACGACGACGTCGATAAGCGGGCCGTCGCTCTCCCGCGAGTCGCCCGTGCCCACGCTGCCGACCCTGATGTCGCCGGGAGGCACCATCGTCAGGTTCAGCGATTCGAACGTCGCCGGCGTCCCGTCCCACGCGTGCCAGAAGCCTTTCTCCACAGCGACAGCCAGTACGTTGTGATGCTCATCCAGTAGCTTGAAGCTGACTTGCGCTCCTTCGACGCCACATCCGGCCCGGAGCTCCCGGGAGTACACAACCAGACTGTATCCAAATGGCGGGGCAGCACCCTGCCACGAATTCTCCTGATAGCCGCAGACCTCTTGTCCGATGAACGGCGCGAGGCGCTCACCTCCTGTATTCAGATGCAGGTCGGCGTTCCCCCATATGCGGGCAAACGGCGGACCCACAAGCAGGGTGAGAGACTGGTCTTCGCCTGCCCTCCACTCCGCCGTCCGATCAGCTTGCCTATCTCCGACGAAGAAAGTGACGGTTGCTCCGGGCCTCCCACAACCTGGACTGGAAGCGGCTGATTGCATCCGTACGTGGTGGACTAACACACCACTATCTGGTGGCATGACAGGCGCCTGGGTCTCTCCACCGCAGACCACGTCGCCGATCTTGGCCACGATTGGCTGCGAGGATTGGCGGGCGTCCGCCCAGAGGATTATGTCGTAGTCGGCAGTGGTAGGAGCCGCGACCGTCGGCGTGGGCGTAGGCGCTGCCGTTGGCGTGCGCGCGTTGGCAACGGCGGCGGCAAGTGACAGCGACGCCACGGCAGCAGCGACAAGAACCGCAATTGCTCTGAGCATGTTCTCATCCCGTTCGCGCTGGAGTTCTCTTATGTTGATGATAACGCGTAAACTCGTTTTTGGTTAACGAAAGGTGGTAAAAAAGACGCAATTTTCTGCCGACAGCTATTGACAAATCTCCGTCGCTGTCGTATGGTAAAAGGTGCCCCAAGTGGCGGACCCGCGATTTACCGGTGGACGAAACCGGGGAACCTGAGGCGAAGGCCCCAAACCTGAGCCGAGGGGATAACCGGTGGAGGGTGAAGCCGAAACGCGGAGAGGTTACTTGGGGCGTTACTTTGCCTGCGCCGCCTGCTCTTCCATCCACCCCGGCTTCAGCGTCGCGATGAACCCCAGATTCCGGTACAACTGCCCGTAGTCCAGCCCGTAGCCGATGACGAACTCGTCCGGAATCTCGAAGCCCACGTAGTCCAGCGGCACGTCCACAAGACGCCGCGCCCTCTTATCGAGCAGTGTGCAGACCTTCAGGCTCGCCGGCTTGCGCGCGCGCAGGTACGTCAGCAGGTGGTTCAGTGTCATCCCCGTATCAACGATGTCCTCCACCAGCAGCACGTCGCGTCCGTCGATGCTCTCGTCGAGGTCCTTGAGGATACGCACGTAGCCGCCGTTGACGTTGTCGAACGACGAGATCGCCATGAAGTCGATGGCGACGGGAAGGGAGACTTGGCGCATGAGGTCGGCCATGAAGCAGGCGACGCCCTTGAGCACGCCGACGAGAACGGGAGTCCGGCCGGCGTAGTCCTTCGTGATCTGGGCGCCCAGCTCCTTCACGCGTCGCCGGATCTGCGGCGCGCTCACGAGCACGCGATGGACGCCCTCGATGCTCCGCGGCGACGGTGGCCCGAAGCCGTACTTCGCCAGCAGGCGCAGGTAGTCGCGCTTGTTCAGCAGCTTGACTTCGACGCCCGGGTAGATCTCGCGCAGAGTGCGCAGCTTGCGGTGCTTCTCCGTCATCAGGTCCTGGCGGAGCGTCGTCAGCTCGATGTAGGTGTCGATGTCGGGAAGGTAGAAGTCGGGGGTAAACGCCTCGACGACCTTATCGCCGTCGGTGCGCAGGGGGAACGTGCGCGGCTCGTACTGCCAGGAGATGCCGTAGAAGTCGAGGATGCGCGCGAATTCCTCCTCGCTCTCATGGGCGAAGCGGACGGCCGGCGTCCCGACGGCCTCCGCGGGCGCGCGGTCGGTGGTCTCCCCGTTCCTGTCTGAGGCCATTCGTCACGTCCTTCACCTAGACGCTACGCTCTCCCTCGGCCACGTTCAAGTGGCGTGCGGGATCGTACCTGCTTCCGTTGATCCTTCACTCGGCGCCTGCTAGTCTCTAGAAAAGGAGCCGCAAGGGGGTCGTCCCATACTTATCGCACGATACCGCCGTTCCTGGGAACTTCTGTTCCTCCTCACTGCCAGGGAACTAAAGCTCAGATACCAGGACACCGTTCTGGGCTTCGTCTGGTCGGTGATCAAGCCGTTGCTGTTGGGGCTTGTTCTCTATGTGATCCTCAGCAACGTGGCGAAGATCGAGAGCGACATTCCTTACCAGCTCGTGCTCCTGCCGGCGCTCTTTCCCTGGTCCTGGTTCCAGACGTCGACGATCATGGCGGCGCCAGCCATCGCCAACAACGGCAATCTCATCAAGAAGGTGCACTTCCCCCGCTACGTCCTGCCCTTCTCGACCGTCGCCAATAACATGGTGCACTTCCTGCTGACCATACCGATCATCCTGATATTCATCCTGGCGTCCGGCCGGCAGCCGAATTTCACCTGGCTCATCGGCATTCCCCTGCTCATGCTGGTGCAGCTGCTGCTGCTGCTGGGGACGGTGCTCTTCGTCTCCGCCATCGACGTCTATTTCCGTGACCTCGAGCACTTGCTGGACGTGTTCCTGACCCTGATGTTCTACATGACTCCCATCCTTTATCCTCTCAGCGCGCTGGGCAAGTACAAGGACGTGGCCCGCTTGAACCCGATGGCCGTGCTCGTCGAGGCCTGGCGCAACCTGTTCGTGCATAACGAACTGCCGTCACTGGTCGACCTCTGGCCATGCCTGGCCGTTACGGCGGCGGCGGTGCTAATCGGCAGCTTCGTCTTTGGCCGCCTGGAGAAGGGCTTCGCTGATGTTCTCTGACGAGACCGTCATTTGCCTCGAGGGCATCTCCAAGCGCTACTACCTGCGATCCCAGCGGCCGGGGGACATCAAGACAACCGTGCTTCATCTGCCATCGTTTCTTTTCCCGGACAGAAACCGTAAGGCGTTCTGGGCGCTTGACGACGTCTCTTTCACGGTGAAGCGGGGCGAAAGCCTCGGCATCGTCGGGCCGAACGGCTCGGGGAAGAGCACGCTGCTCAAGATCATGGCAGACCTGGCGCGGCCGACGCAGGGCAAGATCGACGTGCGCGGACGCATCTCGGCGTTGCTGGAGCTGGGCGCCGGCTTCCATCCTCAGATCACGGGCCGCGAAAACGCGATCCTCAACGCCGTCCTCCTCGGCCTGAGCCGTCGGGAAACGGAGGAGGTTCTACCGCACATCATCGCCTTCTCGGAGCTGGGCGACTTCATCGACGAGCCGATGCGCA
>JALHUB010000169.1 GCA_022865685.1 Dehalococcoidia bacterium
AGATGTCGCGCACGATGCCGCCTACGCCCGTGGCCGCGCCTTCGTATGGCTCGATGGCGGAGGGATGGTTGTGCGACTCGATCTTCATCACCACGCAAATGCCGTCGCCGATGTCGACGGCGCCGGCGTTCTCGCCGCCCATGCGCGTTAGGATGCGCGGGCCGCTGTTGGGGAGCATTCGCAGCAGCGGCTTGCTGTTCTTGTAGCCGCAATGCTCGCTCCACATGGCGCCGAACATGCCCAGCTCCACCTCGTTCGGCTCGCGGCCCAGTCGCTCGACGATGAGGCGGTACTCGTCAAGCGACAGCGACAGCTCCTCGATTAGGCGTTGGTCAACGGTCACGGATCACTTGAACTCCCAGATGACTTTGCGGTTTTCGGTCGGCGGCGACCAGTAGTGCAACTCCGTCGGCTGCGCCTGATCGTCTATCTCGAACAATGCGTATATCGTGGCCGACGAATGGTCGGGAATGTTGACCGGCGCCACGCTCCCACCGACGACGACAAGCGTCGGGTCGTGGCCCTTGCCCTCGTTGTCTTTCAGCCGGAAGTCGCCGTTCCGGATGTGCAGGAGCCAGCGACGATCGTTGCGGACCTCCAACTGAAAGGCGACGAAACGCTTGCCCTCTCTAGGCGTCAGGAGCGGGAACTGGCTATCCGCCGGGTCCGTCGCCCGCACCAGGGACACCTCCGTCTGTGAGACGTGTATCGTCATCCCGCCGTTGCCGGCCTTCAGCGCAGCATATGACACGGAGAACCGGTCCGCGCCCGGCATCACCAAGGCTGCCACGACGATTACGCCGATCCAGGCCGCGGCCAGCAGACCGCCGATGATCGAGGAGATGACGTAGGTATCGCGACCCGCGGCCCCCGCGTTGCCGGAGAGACTGAAGGGCGGATACTCGTCGGTCAGCGATAGCAGGTACGCTTGCACGCGCAAGTTCCAGCGGCCGACTCCGACGACGAAGCCGTGCAACCCTTTCGGGAAACGGCCCGTGAACAACACGGCGAACCAGCCGATCACGATGCTGAAGAAGGCGCCGATCCACAGGAACTGCAGCACGATGGAGTGCGGTAGGGCAGTGATGTACTTCCAGATAATCACCTTCCAGCGGGAAACGCGCTCCGGGTACACCGCGTCGAATCGGACCGGGTAGACGCCTTCGAAAGCCGGATAGGTGTCCGTCAGGAGGAGAGTATAGGCGATAGCCCGCGCCTGCCAATCGATCAGCTTCACCTGGAAATCGAACAGCCAGCCGGGAATGCGGCCGCGCACGATTATGGCAATCCAGGTCGCGATCGCTATCCCGTAGGCTGCGGACAGCAGGAAGACGGCGAAAACGAGAACGGGGATCGCCAGGAAAAGGCGGAGCAGCGCCTTCCAGCGCGACTGCCGCTCGGGGTAGTCGACCTCGAGCGTGACTGGATACGGGTTCGCCGCTACCGTCACAAGGCTACCTCAGGCTGAACGGCGGGTACTCGTCCCGCAGCAATAGCACGTACGCATTCACTCGCGCCATCCAGCGAAGGGTCCCGACCGCAAAGTCGAACAGGCCCTTTGGATAGCGGCCGCTGAACAGGATCGCGAACCAGGCGATGAACGTGGTTACCATCCAGACAATCATGACGAAATACAGGACGATGACGTTGGGGATCACGAGCAGCCACTTGACGAAGATGAGCAGCCGCGACAGTCTCTCCGGATACTCGACTTCGAATGTCACCGGGTAGCGGCCGCCTTCCAGCGAGAACGGCGGGTACTCGTCTCTGAGCAGGTACAGGTAGGCGCTGATGTTGTATGTCCAGCGATAGTAGCCGACCACGAAACTGAACATCCCCCTCGGATAGCGTCCGGTGAACAGGATTCCGAACCAGGCTATGAAGGTCAGCAGGCCGGCGACGATGTTTAGCGCATACAGCACAATGATGTGGGGGATAATCAAGAGCCATTTTACGAAGATGAGCAGGCGCGACGATCTCTCAGGATACTCGACGTCGAATTCTACGGGGAGGGGAAGTGATGAGACTTCGGTTGTCATGACTCAGCCTCCTTCTTGAGAATCTCCGCCATTCCCTCTTGCTGTTTAGCCCGACAGAGCGGCCACCCCGCTCTGCAATATCGACCGCCAGATCAGCAGGCCGTCTTCGCTGCCCATAAGCGCTTCGCTTGCCCTCTCCGGATGGGGCATCATCCCCAGGACGTTCCCCCGTTCGTTGACTATGCCCGCGATGTTGTTCAGCGACCCGTTGGGGTTCGCTTCGGGCGTGATCACGCCGCCAGGCGTCGTGTAGCGGAAGACGACGCGTCCGGCCTCTTCCAGCGCCGCCAGCGTCGCCGCGTCCGCGTAGTAGCTGCCGTCGCCGTGGGATATGGGAATGGTTAGCACCTGGCCCAAGTCGCACTGCGTCGTGAACGGCGTGTCGACGTTTTCAACGCGCAGGTGCACGGGCTGGCAGCGGAACTGGAGACTATCGTTTCGCATCAGGGCACCGGGCAGGAGGCCCGCCTCGCAGAGAATCTGGAAGCCGTTGCAGATCCCGTAAACGAGGCCGCCCCTTTCGGCGTGGGCAGCGACCGCCTCCATCACCGGCGAGAATCGCGCGATGGCGCCGGCGCGCAGGTAGTCGCCGTAGGAGAAGCCGCCCGGCAAAACGACGCAGTCAAAGGCCGATAGGTCGTGCTGGCGGTGCCAGACGTACTCAACCTCCTGACCCATCAGCGTATCGAGCACGTAGTAGCAGTCCCCGTCACTCCACGTGCCCGGGAAAACCACCACAGCAAACCGCATCAAGGCTCCTCAGTGATAGTGGGATTTCGGCACAGCCATTATAAACTGATCTATGGCCCTAGCAATAGGGGAGGAAAGGATTACGTGGCGTTTTCAGGGGAAGTCGCTTCCTCGTCCTCCAGTTGAGCATCGTCTTCGCCGACGGAGAAGGAGGCGAGGGCCGATAGAGGCGAGCGACGGCGTGCCCGCTTTTTCGACGCGCCTGGCTTCGGCTCAGCAGCGGCGGGATCGGCCGGGTACTCGAGGCGCGGATGATAGACGCCCCGCAGCGTCGCTTTGAACGACTCCGAAATGACGTTCATTTCGCGCAGCGTCAGGTCCGACTCGTCGAGCTGGCCCTCCGCGAGCCGCTCCGCGATGACCTCGTCGACGCGGGCGTCTATCTCCGCCGGAGAGCGCTCCGAGCTGCCGCGGACGGCGGCCTCGGCTGAGTCCGCAAGCATCACGATCGCCGTCTCGCGGCTCTGCGGCTTTGGGCCCGGATAGGAGAAGAGCGACTGGTTCACGTCCCCATCCTGCTCCAGTGCCTTTCGATAGAAGTAGGCTGCCTGGCCCGTCCCGTGATGCTGCGCGATGAAGTCGCGCACCTGTCCGGGCAGGCGGTGCTCGCGCGCCAAGTCCATACCGTCTTCGACGTGGCGCGACACGATGCGGGCGCTCTTCCGAGCATCGATCTTGTCGTGCGGGTTGCTGCCGTCCATCTGGTTCTCGATGAAGTAACCCGGTCGTCGTAGCTTCCCGACGTCGTGGTAATAGCAGCCGACCCTCACCAGGAGAGCGTCGGCGCCGATCAGGTCGGCGGCGCGCTCCGCCAGGTTGCCGACGATGATGCTGTGATGGAACGTCCCGGGCGCCTCGTCCTGGAGGCGGCGGAGAAGCGGCTGGTTGAGCTGCGCCAGCTCCATCAGCTGGACGCGCGTCGTGATGCCGAACATGAAGCCGAGCATGACGAAGGCGCCAACGGACAGTATCGCCGAGAGGAGGCCGTTCATGCCCGAGGCCAGAGCCATCCAGGGAATATCCCACGCCTTTCGGTCGGCATCGAGGAACCAGACCGCGCACAACACCGCCATCGACACCGCGGCGACCAAGAGGCCCCCCAGCATGTAGCGGTTTAGACGCTCGGCTTTGTGGACCGAGAGTGCGCCGGCAACACCACCGAAGCCGTATACTCCAAGAGCGCGGAGCGCATCAAGCGGGCTCGACGTCATGCTTGCCGAAACATCCGGCAGGTACACGACCACGAACGTGACCAGCGCCGCCAGCACGGCCGCGACGGCGACCGCCAACTGGCCCTCGACCAGGGCGGCCAGGAGCATCGGCACGGCGGCGAGCGGCAAGGCATAGGCAAGGAAGTGCCGTTCGTGATCAGGCAACACAAGTGGCACGTAAAGCTTCGCGGCGAGCACCGCGACCGCCGTCAGCGCGAGGAGCAGGACCAATCGCCGGAAATCGGCGGCGCTCTCCGTTCTGAAGGCGTAGATGTAAAAGCCCAGCATG
>JALHUB010000170.1 GCA_022865685.1 Dehalococcoidia bacterium
CAGCGGGCCGCCTCCCAGTGGTACAGGCGCCATCGGCAACGGAACGGGCATCGCGGGGGACGATGCGACCGTACCCAGCGGCGACTCACTCGGCAACGCCTGCGACAATGACTTGGACAACGACGGCATCCCCGACGCTTCCGACAATTGCGTGACTATCTACAACCCCGGCCAGGAGAACGCCGACAACCAGATCGGCAATGGCACGGGCATCCCAGGGCACGACGGCACTGTGCCCAACTCCGCCGGCGACCTCGAGGGCGACGCCTGCGAGACCGACGGCGACATCGACAACGACGGCATCCTGGATGGCTCGGACGCCGACCCGGGCGGTGACGTCACCTACGACGACAACGGCAACGGGATCCCCTGCTTCGGGCCGGACATCGACCCAGCCGTACCACTCGACGACGGCCCCTCGTGGGACGCCGACTGCAACGGCGTGCTGGACGGCATGGAGGCCAGTTGCCCGCTGGCGGTAAACCCCAACCTCGATGCCGACGGGGACGGCCTCTTGAACACCTGGGAGGTCTGCAAGTGGGGCACCGACCCCGCTGTGCGAGACAGCGACGGCGATGGGCTTGAAGACGACGTGGAGGCGATGGACGTGACCGGCGACGGGGTAGCGAACTGCCGCGATACCATACTGATCTCCGCGGCCGCCTTACTGCCCGCCGGCACCGGCCCCGGCCAGTTCGGCAGGGATGGAGACTTCGACCTGAACGGCGTGGGGGGAATCGGTGTAGGTGACGACGCGATGACCGCAGTCAGGAGGGCGGGGATGTGCAACGCCACTGTTGCGCCGTCGGCGGCCACCAACCCCCCGGGGTCATCCCACACCGTCACCGCCACCGTGGCCAATGATTCCATGTACTACGGGGTCACTCCCATGATCGGGCTCGTGGTCAGCTTCCAGGTAAGCGGCGCCAACGCCGGCGCCACAGGCGTGTGTGTGCCTCCCGATTGCGGGACAAACTCTTCGGGGCAGGTCACCTTCACCTACACCGGCTTGAACTCTGGCGACGATAGTATTGGCGCCAGCACGATCATCGAGGGCGTCAAGGTGAGTGGCAACGCCTCCAAGAGCTGGGAAACAGATGGCGACGGCGTCCCCGACGCCACCGACAACTGCGTGACTGTCCCCAACCCCGACCAGGCGAACTTTGACGCCGACGGCCCGCCATACGGCAACGGAGCCGGCATCGGCAATGGCACCAGCATCCCTGGAGACGACGGCACCGTCCCTAACGCCGACAACCTCGGCGATGCCTGCGACCCCGATGACGATAACGACAGCTACCGCGACGACTTGGAACTGCTGCTCCCCGATCCGTCCTGTCCGACGAAGAGCGCGATGACCAGCCCGGGCGGGGACATCACCTACGACGACGACAACGACGGCGACCCCGCCGCGGGCAGCCTGGGCGGCACCGACCCCACGGATGACCCGGCGAGCTGGGACAGCGACGGCGACAGCGCGCTGGACGGCGCCGAGTGCACGCTTGGCACCGACCCGGCGAACCCCCTCAGCACGCCGAGCGTCGCCGCCTGCGGCGGCACGGGCGACACGGACGGCGACGGCCTCCAGAACGCTTGGGAGACCTGCAAGTGGGGCACCAAGCCCGCAGTCGTTGACAGCGACGGCGATACCCTGGGCGACTGCATTGAGGCCGTGGACACCGACGGCAACGGCGTCCTCGACTTCGGCGCCGACGCCCTCAATTCGGCCAGGGCCAGCCTGCTGTCCTCCGCCGCGTTCGGGAAGGATGGAGACTTCGACCTCGACGGCAACAACGTCATTGACTTCGGTGCCGACACCCTGACGGTGGCCAGGATGAGCCTGGGGATCTGGACCTGTCAGTAGGGAGGTCTCAGCCTTCGGCAAGACCAGGGACTTCGGCATCGAATCGCCATCGATAGGAATGCCGCCATGAACTAGCCTCGGGGGCCTCTCAAGCGGCCCGGAGGCGTTGGACCACCAGGCCGCCAGCCAGATGGCCGCCGAGGGCCAGGGCGCGGCCAAGGTCTTCCGCAAGAACCGTGGCCTGGCGCGTAACCCATGAAGGGAGGAGTTAGCAGTGATACCCAAACACGCAACGGTCAATGCATGGCTGGTTCGGGCAGCCCTGGCAATGGTGATCGCCTTGGTGATCGCGCTCGGCAAGCCGCCGCCTGC
>JALHUB010000171.1 GCA_022865685.1 Dehalococcoidia bacterium
AGCCGATTTCCGGCGAGAGGGGGATGTCGCTGGGGACCAGGGCAATCTGCGGGATGAATCGCCGCAGCTTCCCCACGCACCACCCGGGAGAAGGGGAGTGTCCGCGCCATAGGGCTGGTTGGGCACCCTCCAGAGGCGGGCAGGCGACGTGCCGCTGCCCCTCGCGATCTCCCTGCCCTCGGAATCGGTTAGCTGCGACTCCGCGACGTACAGGCGCCGCGCGCGATGCACGACCTCGCCCATGGCAGGGGGTTTGCGCTCCTCTGCCGGCATTCGGTGGTCCCGGTTTGCCACTCGCCGCTCTCCCAGATACGGATGGAATACCGGCACTCCACAGGTTGGCCGTACACGCGCCTGGTTGAAAGTGTTGGGGGCCCCGATTGTTCAGGGCCCCCAAGCTGCTATTGCTAACCGTTGTTTGCCTTACGGCAGGTAGCCACCGTCACCGGTCCTTGGCGGCGTAACGGCCGGCGGTGTCACTGGCGGCACTACTGGCGGGGCGGCAGGCTGGCAGGCGACGAGGATGTTCCCCTCGATGGAGTCGTCATCCACGACGCTTACCAGTACCGTCACCCCGGCAGTGACGCCGGATAGTGGCGTGATCTTGCTCTTGGCGACGCCGTTGGCGTCGGTCTTAGCGATGATGGGGGTGGCTATTCCGAGGGCAACGACCTCAAAGCGGACGGAGTTGCCGGCGACAACCGGCTTGCCGGCGCTGTCTAGGAGGGTAGCGCTGACCTCGGCGTTGTTGACGCCGTTGCAGGTGATCGACGGCGGGTTGGCGGCGAGGGTCATGCTCGCGGGCGCGCCAACGACCGTGAGGTCGATCTCGTCGTCGATGTTCGTTGGGGCGTCCACGTCTTCGAGGACGGTGGCAGTGACCGTGACATCGCCCGGGTCTACGCCGCAGCCGAGCTGCTGAGCAGCGACATCGCCGCCAGACGAGATACTGGTGGTGAGATCGATCTCCTCACCTTCACCGACACCCGTGAATTCGTCGTCTTCCTGCTGGAGCGCGAAGTGGAGGGCATCTTCGTCACTGGAATCCCAGTCGACGTTGATGCCGGTCAGCTCCGTGCCGTCCTCGTCGGTGACGGTGGCGAGAAGGCCGGTCACCTGGGCATTGGCGATGGAGCCGGTGAAGTCGCCCAGGTCGCAGGCCGAGTCCTCAGCGCCCTCCTGGAGGGTCGTCTTCGTGGCTGCAATGGATATGTCGTCAGGCAGGCCGACGACCGTGTAGTCCATCTCGACGTCGATGCCGGACTGGGTAGCGGTAACGATGGCGTCGCCGAGGTCGGCATCGCCTTCGCTGTAAAGCGCTTCAACGACGACGCCGTCGCCCTTGGTGCCGTTGTCGTCGCAGTCCTCGTCGGCCCATGGGCAGTCGGTCTGAGATGTGTCGGTGGAGTCCCAGATGCCTTCGTCGGCGTCAAGATGCAGGGGCTCGTCGTTGGTGACGAAGGTGAGCACCCAGAGCCACTGGCCGAAGTGCCAGTCCACGCCGATCTGGGCAGCGCTGGCGTCCACCAGGTCTTTGTAGGTATCTGGGTCGTCAACGTCGCCGCCAAGGGCGTCGGCCAGCGCAGCCAGGTTGGGGGGGTACCAGAGACCAGAGCCCATTCCTATTTCCTGACAAGCCCAGATAGCGTTGTCCAGGGCACCGATCAGACCGTCACCGTTCTGGTCTGCCGGCGCGATGACCGCATCCCAGTCGGCGGCTTCGCCGAAAGAGATGCACACGTTCGGGCTAAAGGATATTACGTCGGTTGGTCGAGCCTCGGCCTTGTCGGCGCGGAACGTGCTGCCCGCTACGCCGATGAACAGGGCCAGGGTCATCAACCCTGCTAGTATGGTGAACTTCTTCATTCAGGAATCCTCCTTGTTCCAGTGGTGATTGCTTCTTGTTCTTGTTTCGCTTCCCAAGTCCTTGTTCCCATTGCTTTGGCATTCGCTTCCTGCGTCGCCCTCGGCCGAGACACTCGACGACGCCGGAGGGCGGAACGCTAGCGCTGCGGAACCTTTTGCGTGATGCGACCTCCTTTCTGCACTTCCCGCCGCCATCCTTCGCGGCGCTTGCCGATAGGCAACAGATACCCGCCGGATTGCCGGCCAGGTTCGATGCCAATGGTTACAACGCTTGAAATGGAAAAAGGTTAACGCTTGCCGCAGAAAATGTGCTGAGGTTGCCCTAGAGTCTGTTATGGCACCGCCCGGGCAGTCCCTGCAGGGTCCACCCGGGCGGTGCCTTCTTCACTTGTTCTCGCGGTCCTGGAATGCGCTCGTTAACCGAGGGCTCCCAAGCCGGGTTCTAGTTCTTAGCCGTTAGGCAGGCCGTTGCAAACGGCGCCGCAGCCGCCCGTGCCGCTCTTGTACAGGCAGTTGTTCGTGTTCATCATCCCCGTGTCGAGGCTGTTGACCTTGTTGTCCTTGTTGACGTCGAAGATCCTGTCGGAGACGATGTTGGGGGCGATCTTGTTGGCAGCGCGGCTGTTCTCCAGTCCAACATCGGTGGAGTTGGCCTTGCGGTTGCCGTCCAAGTCGAATATCTCGACCCAATCGGCACAGCCGTCGCCGTCAGTGTCCTGGTTGGCCGGGAGCGTGCCGTAGCCCATTACCTCGTACTTGTCGGGGACCTCTGCCTTCTTGGCAGGCAGGTCGGTGTCCGAGTCGTTGTCAGTCGGGCAGGTGATGCCGTCGCCGTCCGGGTCGATTTCCTGGTTAGCAGCGTTGAGGACGTACGGATCGAAGTTGGGCGACAAGGTGCCTGTGTTGTTGACGTTGATCTGACAACCCCGGTAGTAGACCTGATCCTTGGTGCCGTCCCACGCGGGCTTTAAAGAGCCGTCGAGCGGGTCTCCGCTTATCAACCCGCCGGCGTGGATCTCAAAGCCGTCGCCTACCGTGTCAGCGTCGGTGTCGAAGACGAACGGGTCGCATGAGTTGAGTTGGCAGGTGGTTGGGGTGGGCCGGAACCCGACAGTCAGGTCGCATTCGCACCCAACGGTGTTAAGGTTGGTCGGGTTGGGGTCGCACGCGAACGCGGCGCCCGGCGCGCATTTAGTCTGCTCGTACCCATCGACGGCCAGGTCGTTGTCGTTGTCGGTATCGCAAGCGTTGCCGATCTTGTCCTGGCTGGGGTTGCTGGCGTTGTCACCGACACCTGCGTCGGGGATGTTCGGGCCGTTGGGCCGGCGACCGCCGTCGGTGTTGAGCTGGTCCGGGTTGTACACGGTCGGGCAGTTGTCCATGGAGACATCGGTGTTGGTCCCATAGACGTTCGCCGGCTTGTCCGCGAACCCATCGCCATCGGGGTCAGCAATCGTGCCGTCGGTGTCCCCATTCTTCGGGCTCGTGAACTGGAACATCTCGACGAAGTCGGGCGCGCCGTCGG
>JALHUB010000172.1 GCA_022865685.1 Dehalococcoidia bacterium
CGACGGGCATTGCCGGCTACTCGATTGCTGGCGCGCGCTTCGGCTACAGCCTCCTGTGGACGCTCGTCCTCGCCGCCATCGCTCTCGCCGTCGTCGGCGAGATGGCCGCGCGCATGGGGTCCATCACCGGCAAGGGCCTGGGCGAGGTCATCCGCGAGCGTTTTGGCGTCCGCATCACCTCGTTCGCCCTGTTGATCCTCCTGATAGCCAATCTGGCGACGATTGTCGCCGAGTTCGCCGGCATCGCGGGCGCTTCGGAGATATTCGGCGTTTCGCGCTACATCGCCGTTCCCCTGGCGGCGCTGCTCGTATTCGGCGTCGTTGTCTGGGGCTCCTATCGACGTGTGGAGAAGGTGCTGCTGACCTTCTCGCTCGTGTCGATCTCCTACATCATCACCGGCTTCCTGGCCAGGCCGGATTGGGGCGCCGTCGCCACTCACTCCGTCATGCCTCACTTCCAGGCCAACCTGGCGTACCTGTCCGTCCTAATCGGCGTCATCGGCACGACGATAACGCCGTGGCAGCAGTTCTATCTCCAGTCGACGGTCGTCGACAAGGGCCTGGGGGAGCGCGAGTTCAAGCTGGAGCGCCTGGACGTATTCATCGGCGCCTTCGCCTCCGCCACAATCGCCTTCTTCATCATCGTGACGACCGCAGCCACTCTGCACGCGCACGGCGAACCGTCCGGCACGGTCGAGGAGGTCGCACAATCGCTGCGCCCCCTGGCCGGTGACTTCGCCGCCAACCTCTTTGCCATCGGCCTGCTGAACGCCTCGCTGCTCGCCGCCGCCGTCTTGCCGCTGACGACCGCCTATGCCGTTTGCGGCGCCTTCGGCTGGGAGCGGAGCGTCAACATGTCCTTGCGGGAGGCGCCGGTGTTCTTCGGCCTCTTCGGGGGTCTGCTGGTCGTCGGCGCGGCGGCCGTTCTCGTGCCGGGCTTACCGCTGCTGATCCTGTTGCTTATCCCGAACGTCGTCGGCGCGGTGCTCCTGCCCGTGATCCTGGTGCTGATGCTAAAAATATTGAACGATTCGCGGATTATGGGTCGCTGGACGAACTCGACCGGCTGGAACGTCGCGGCGTGGACGGTGACGGGCGCGCTCATCGTGCTGACGGTCGTCTACGCCGTCATCGCCGTCCTGCAGGCGTCGGGCGTCGTCAGCGGCTGACGGACGGTGGCCCCGCAGATCAATAGCAGGATCGCGTTGCGAGTCAATAAAGGAGGTTGACGGGCAGCAGAGGGCGCTGCTACACTGACCTCACAACCATATAGGGGGCCGACGGGGGAGACCCAAAACCTGCCTGGGCCTTTCGGGGGAAGCCGGTGAGAGTCCGGCGCTGTCGCGCAACTGTAAGTCGGCGCTGACCGACGAGCCAGGATACCCGCCCCTGTTCGATCCGAGTTCCTTCGCTTGAAAGGGGGACGGATACCTATGAGCGCTCCTACCTGACGCCGCCTCGGACGCTGGTTCGAGGCCTTTTTGCGCCTCGCACACTTCCCTTCGATCTCAATAGTGAAAGGATTCTCCGTGTCTCGGAAGATCATCGCCCTTTCCCTGGCGCTCGCCTGCCTCTTTGCCGGCGCGCTCCTCGCGCAGGCCGCGACGCCGCAGACCGGCGCCGCGCACGACGCGCTCGACTACATACGCACGCTCCAGAACGACGACGGCGGCTTCCCCGACTTCGGCACCGATTCCTCCGCCGGCGCCACGCTCGACGCCATCCTCGCCTTCGCCGCCGCGGGCGCCGACATAGACGGCGTCCAGAAGAGCGGCAACTCGCCGATCGACTACCTCGAAGCCCAGGCCGCCGCCTATGCCGCTTCCACGCCGGGCCACGCGGCCAAGCTGGTCGCCGTCCTCGCCGCCGCCGGAGAGGAC
>JALHUB010000173.1 GCA_022865685.1 Dehalococcoidia bacterium
GTAGATGTGCGGCCGCTTAGGCTGGTCCGTGTCCGGGCTTCTCGCGGCGCTCGTCGTCCTCGGTCTGGCCGGCGCGATGGGCTGCAGAGAGAACGAGAACAGCGCCGGATCTGCTACACCGAAGCCATCTACGACCTCGCCCGCCGCTACTTCCTCTCCCTCGACAAACATTCGAGCGGTCGACCTCGCTAATCAGCCCGACGTCAAGGACTTCGCGCAGCGCCTCGGCGGCGAGGTGGCGCCCGAAGAGGTCGTCTTCGCCGACCTGACCGGCGACGGCCGCGACGACGCCGTCGTGCCGGTATCCTCCGGCGGGACGCAGGGAGACCTCGGTTTCATCGTCATCGGCTACCTCGATGGCAACCTGAAGGCGCTGCTGACGGATGGGCCGGGCGGAGGAGAAGTGAAGGTTGCCGTCATGGATGGCCGGCTCGTGGTGACGTTGCCCGTGTACGCCGAGGGCGACACGTCGGGTTTCCCGTCGAACATCAAGAACGTCTATTACGCCTGGAAGGTCGACCATTTCGTCGTCGACCACGAAGAGGTGCTGAGCGGTCCAAACCGTCCGCCGCGACCGTAGACGCGCGATTTCCGCTTCATTGTCCGTCGCATCCGGTCGATGTATAATCTTGAACAGAAGATTGCTTCAAGTGAGGGAATGAATTGACCAGGCAGCCGGCCGGCAGGCCTCGCGACAAACGCAAGGGACGCCGCCGTCCCGTTCCGCCGCCCGCGATCGCTCGGGCGCGGGCAGCGCCGGTGGGCGCGGCGACGAAGATCGCTGCGCCGGCGTCGACCGTCGGAAAGCCGAAGGCGCCCAACCCGATGGACTTCCGCTACGTCAACGCGGAGCTGCGACGAATCTTCGTCTTCATCGTCGGCATGGTCGGGTTGCTGGTCGTTCTCTCCTTCATCCTCCGCTAGCCCCTCAGCGAAGCCGCCCAATCGCCACCACAATCGCCAGCCCTACCGTCACGTAGCCGAAGACGTCGTTCGCCGGTATCGGTCCCGCGCCGTCGACGAGGTTGCGCACGAGGTAGGCGATGACGACGCCACAGGCGGCGATTCCTTGGAGCGCCGGTCCCCGCTTTCGGTTCGTTGCCCGGCTAACCGCCTCGCCGGTGGCGTAGCCGATGCCCAGCGCGAGAAACAGCGCGACGTAAGCAAAAGCGCCTCCGTGCGGCGGCGACACCAGGAACCACACGCCTCCCGCAGCAGCGCCGACGGCAATCGCCGCGGCGATCCCTCGCAGGAGGTAGGTCGGACGGATTTCGTACGTCGGGATGCGTCTCAGGTGCGCGCAGTCGCGACAGCGGGCGCCGACGGGCGTCTGCACCAGGCAGCGGGGGCAGATCGGCTTGCCGCAGCGTCCGCAGGCGAGTTCGGTCTCGACGTCTGGGTGAGTTGCGCATTGCATGGCGGGCCCCCGGGAGATGTCCGTCCTATTATCGCCCGATTGTTCCGCTGAGCGATACACAGGCTGTCCCCCTTATTATTCCCGACCGGCGGCCGATAATCCAACAAGGACGCGTATGCCTGAAGGCGTACGCTCATCGAGGTACGTGTAGACGGAGCGCTTATATCGGCAGGGAGCGTCGGGGGCCCGCCGGTGGCCAGGGGAATAGGCCATCGAAACGGCGGACGGCTTCCGGCTCGGGCGCAAGGGAGGCCGGAGCCGCCAAGCCCTCCAGAGA
>JALHUB010000001.1 GCA_022865685.1 Dehalococcoidia bacterium
CGCCACTGCGCCCGTGAGGCGCAGGCCGCTGCCGGACGCCCGTCGAGGAGGAACAGCAGGTCGTCGCGATGTGGCCCCCAAAGGGAAACGCCGGCGCCGATCTCCTGCTGGCGGCTGCCGGCGAGCGTGTCGAGGAAGGCGGCGGCGAGGGCGGCCCGGTCCTTTCCCGCCATGTCGGCGGCGGCCCAGTCGCGTGCCCAACGCGGCTCGTAGACGAGGCGCAGCTCTTCGAGTCCGCCGCTCAGGTCGCGATGCGCCGTCGCCGCCAGTTCGGCCAGGCGCCCCGTCGCGCCCGTCCTTGCCTCGACGATGTAGGCGCCGCTTTCGGCCATGCGCGACTCCCAAAACGACAGCTCGTCGGGGCGCGCTGAGCCGTCGCGGATGCGCCGGAGGAGGGCGTTGCGCTGGAGAACGACTTTCGTGTAGTCCTGCAACGCGGCGAGATAGCGGCCGTCGACCTGCGAGAGGGTGATGTCGAGGAAGCGCCGCCTCAGCGAGGGCGGTCCGCCGATGAGGTCGAGATCCTGGGGCGTGAAGAAGACGGAGCTTATCCGTCCGACAACCTGCGACGCCCGCTGCGGCACGCCGTTGAGGCGCAATCGTTTTCCGGCGCGGCTGTGGCCCCCGTTCGGCCCGCGTACCGCCATCTCGACGCTAACGGCGCCGGCTGTTCGCTCCGCCTCCGCGACGATGCGGGCCACGGGCGGGCCGTCCTGAGAGGACTCCCAGTTGATCAGCTCGGCGTCGCTGCTGGTGCGCGGAGAGCGGACGGTCGAAAGCAGGTGAACGGCTTCGAGGAGGTTCGTCTTGCCCTGCGCGTTGCGACCGAGGAACAGCAGCAGGCCGGCAGGGAGGTCGAGCTCCAGGCGGCGATAGTTGCGGAAATCGCTGAGGCTAAGGTGGCGAATGTACATGGCAAGTGCGGCGTCGCCCGTTCGGGGCGCCTTGCCCTAGTCTACAGGAGGCGACGCCAGCCTGCCAGACGCTCCGGGCCGACGCGGTCGGTCTACTGGCCCTGCTGCTCGCGGCGGCGCTTGAGGAACTCTTCCAGGTCCTTGATCAGGACTTCGCTCGGCGGCAGCGCTGACGGCTCGGCGTCCTCTTCGGTCTGGCCCTCCGCGGCCACATCGGCGCGGCGCTCCAGCTCCTTGAGATAGGCTTCCGCCTCAGGGTTGGTGGCGATGATGGCACTGATCTGCTGCTCGAAGCGCTGTACGGCGCGCTCGATGTCGTCGAGGTTGAGGCCGAGGTTGAAGAGCGGGTCGACGACGCGCAGGAGCGCCTCCGCCACCTTCGGGTTCTGGCTGATACCCAGGTAGTGCGGCACGCTGGCCCAGAGGCTTATCGCGGGCAGGCCGGCCTGGCGGGCGGCGTCGTGGATGACGCCGAGGATGCCCGTCGGGCCCTGGTAGCGCGTCGGGCCCACGTGCAGGGCGCGCAGTTGCTCCAGCAGGGCGCTGTCCGTCGCGAAGCCGATGAGCGGCACCGGACGCGTGTGTGGCGTGTCTGCGAGGAGCGCGCCGAGGGTGAGGACCATGCCGACGCCGCATTGTCGTGCCAGGTCCATGATCTCGCCGGTGAAGGTGCGCCACTTCAGTTGCGGCTCCGTCCCCACGAGTACGACGACGTCCCTCTCAAGCGCGGGGTCGACGTGGTAGAAAAAGGAGTTGCTCGGCCAGGAGAGATTGCGCTGGTAGTCGGGTCCGACCGAGACGATGGGGCGCGTGCTGGTGAAGTCGTAGAACTCCTCCGGGTCGATGTCGGCGAAGCGCTGAGCGGACCACTTCTCGATGAGTACGCGGGCCGCCGTCGTCGCCGATTCGGCGGCATCGTTCCAGCCGGCGAAGGCGACGATGAGGACGGGGCTGCGAAGGGCCGGTATTTGCTCGATATGAGTATGTGCCATTTCGTTCCTGCCCGCGTCGGCGTTGGCGACGTGGGCCACGGAATGAGTATAGCATCAGGGGGCATTGGGTGTCGCCGAGGCTGGAAAGCCCCGTCTGCCGACAGGCAGGCTCGGCTACGGAGTCTTGGTGTGGTTCCGCGATGCCCGCGGCCATGCCATAATGGCCGAGATACGTTCCAGCAAGGCGGTTATGACGGAGCATAGCTCATTCCCCGCCCAGGCCTTGTTCGAGCCCCAGTCCGTTGCGGTCGTCGGCGTGCCGCGCGGCCCGAAAGTGGGACAGATCTTCCTTCAGGCGCTGCTTCATCCCGGCTACAAGGGCCGCATCTACCCCATCAACCCGAACGCGGACGAGATAATGGGGCTGCGCTGCTACGCGTCGATTTCGGCGCTGCCGGAAACGCCGGACCTGGCGATCCTTGTCGTCGGCAGCGACACAGCGATCGAGGTGATCGGCGAGTGCGCGGACAGGGGCGTGAAGGCCGCCGCGCTCTTCACTGCCGGCTTCTCGGAGGCCGGCATGGACGAAGGCCGTCAGCGCCAGGAGCGACTCCTCGCGGCGGCGCGACGCGGCGCCCGGCCTGTGCGAATCCTGGGGCCGAACTGCATGGCGCTCTACGTGCCGAAGACGGGCCTGGCGATGTTCCCTAATATGCCGTCCGAGGCCGGCAGCATCGCCTTCGTATCGCAGAGCGGCTCGCTGTGCACCTTCGTCGCCGGTGGAGGCTACGCGCGCGGCCTGGCATTCAGCAAGGTCATCAGCATCGGCAACCAGGCCGACCTGAACGCGTCCGACTTCTTCGAGTACCTGGCGGACGACCCGGAGACGGAAGTAGTCGGGTCTTACCTGGAGGGCGTGCGCGACGGTCGCCGCTTCTTCCGGGCACTGGAGCGTTGCGCGGTGCGAAAGCCAGTAGTCATCTGGAAGGCGGGCCGCACGGATTCCGGCGCGCGGGCCGCCAACTCGCACACGGGCGCCCTCGCCGGGCAGCACGAGGTCTGGTCCGCGATGTTGCGGCAGGTCGGCGCCCTGACGGCGCACGACATGGACGAGCTGCTGGACCTGCTGGTTGCCTGCCGGCACGTGCCGCGCGGGAGCGGCCGGCGAGTCGCCATACTGGCGGGACCGGGCGGGCCGGCCGTCTCGGCGTCGGACGCGTGCGAGGAGAACGGGCTGGAGCTGCCGCGATTATCGACGGGTACGCAGGAGGTGCTGCGCGGCATTATCCCGATGGCCGGCACGAGCGTGCGCAACCCAGTCGACATGGGGTTGGTGATGCTCGGCGCGGCGGAGATGTACTATCGCGCGACGGAGGCGGCGGCGCTGGACCCGAACGTGGACGCGATACTGGCGATCGGCGGGTCGGCGGGCGCGGAGTCGCTGGCGTCGTACACGGCGGCGATGCAGGAAATTGCGCAGCGGACGGGCAAGCCGATCATGCAGTCGTCGGTTGGCGGCGAGATGCCGTTCGAGAGGGTGTTCGCCGATCACGGCATCGCGACGTTCGGCAGCCCGGAGCGGGCGCTCTGGGCCTACGCTCGCGTCACCGGACACGCACCCTAGCCGTTCCCCTCGCGCAATACGCTCCTGAGCCTCAAGAACGACCACGTTATCTCGATGGAGAAGGCGCACAGGCATGCCGTCGCGAATCCGGACACGGCCCATCGGGGTGCGAAGAGAGTCAGTAGCACAAATCCGACCAGGGAGACGACTACCGACGCGGGAAGCACCCACCAGGTTCTCGCCATGCTCTTGGCCAATTGCACCCTCTGTCCATCACTCAGTTGGGAAAAGGTTGGTCCCAACAGAACGAACGATCCTATCAGCAGCCACAATAGCGAAGCGGCAAGCCGCCAGTATGAGGTCGTATCGCGACTGAAGCTGAACAGGAGCAGCAACGCGACGCCGATCGGCAGCAAGCCAACCACCTTCGGAGGGCTCCAGGTAGGCAGAGCCAACTCTTCCGGCGTTCCCTTTCCCCTGGCGAAACGCACAACCCAGAAGATCGTCATTCCCGTAATGAAGAGAAGCACTCAGGGTGATCCTTGTTCTTCCGTTGAGTTGCTCGACAGCGCCACGGATGGCTGTCGATGTCGCATTATACCAGCGCGATCAAGCGCGCTTGGTCGCGACGCCGCAGATGTCCCATAGGGGCAGCCGGCGCAGCGGCTCCTCCACCTGAAGACCGGCCTCGCTCAGCGCCGCGCGCCATTCTTCGACGTCGAACGTCGACTCCACGGCGTGCGGCAGGAAACGGTAGAGGCCGCGGGTGAGCCGCCCCTTTGACGGCTCGGCGAACCAGAATCGCCCGCCGCCTTTGAGCACGCGCCCCATTTCTCGCAGGGCAGCCTGCCAGTCCGGCACGTGGTGCAGGACGCCCGACTCGAATGCGGCGTCGAATGACGAGTCCGCGAATGGCATATGAGTCGCGTCGGCTACCAGCAGGCGGACGTTTGCGTCGATGCCACTCCGTCGCAGGCGGCGTTCGGCGAGCGCGACCATCGCCGGGTCGAAGTCGAAGGCAGCGACGAGGCGCGGCCGCAGTCGCTCCCAGATGAGGGCGCTGCCGGTGCCGGGCCCGCAGCCCATGTCGAGGACGGCGTCGCCGGCGGTGGGACGGGCCCAGCGAATGAAGGCGTCCACCTCGCCGCGCTGGAGCCGGGCGCGAAAGGGGCTGTTGACCAGCCAGCGTTCGAAGAAGGACATCCTGGCCATCGCGGCCACAGTCTACCACGGCAGGCGGGCGTTCTTGGCGGGCGCACAGCCGTGCGCCCCTACAATGCATCGCTGGTCGTCACCGCATGTCGCAGGGTCACGCGCCAGGCGAACGACGCCATTGCGACTATGATAACGCCTTCGATGAGTGCCATCGGCCGCAGCCCGATGATGTCGGCGACGGCGCCGGCGACCATGGCGCTCGCCGGGAACACGCCGATGATGGTGAACAGCAGCCCCAGGACGCGGCCGCGCATGGCGTCGGGCAGGCGCACCACCAGCAACGTCTCGTAGGCGGCGAACAGCGTCGCCTGCGCCATCCCCGCACAGAGGAGAACGGCGCCGGTAAGGGCCGGCGACTGCGAGAGGGCGTAGACGATGGTGGCGATGCCCGAACCCGCGATGCCGAGGAACATCAGGAAGCCGATCTGGCGCTGCTTGCCGAAGGTGGCCACGGCCGTCGCACCGACGACGCTGCCGGCGCCCAGGCAGGCGCTCAGCGCCCCGAAGACCTGCGGTCCGGCGTGCAACTCCCTTTCTACGAACAGGGGCAGCAGCAGGACGTATGATTGCCCGAGGACGAACGGTATCATCATGACCAGCGTCAGCCTCATGAGGTCGCTGTGCGCGCGCAGGTAAGCCCAACTCTCGCGCACGTCCGAGAGCACGCTCTTCGCGGGGCCGCGCTCGATGTGACCGAAGGACGCGGCGACGGTCAGCATCAGGAGCAGGGCGACGACGAGGGCGCCGGCGGTCGTGAAGTAGGCGGCCGCTATCCCCAGTCCGGCGACGAGGACACCACCCACGGCCGGACCGGCGATGCTCGGCAGGCTGTGGCCGGCAGAGTTGAGCGAGACAGCGTTCATCAGTTGCTCCTCGGGCACGAGGCGCGCCGTCATCGCCTGGCCGGCGGGTATGCGTCCGGCGAAGAGGAGGCCCTCGAGGGCGGCAGCTACGATGATGCACCAGATAGCGATCAGGCCCGTGGCGACAAGCACGCCGATCACGAGCGCGCTGGCAAGGATGACGACGTTTCCGGCGGCGAGGAGGTTGCGCCGGTTGACGCGGTCGGCGACAACACCCATCGGTATCGAGCCCAGGCCAGCGGCGAGCGCCCAGGCGGCGTCGACGACGCCGAGTAGGAACGCCGACTTCGTCAGGTCGACGATGAGCCAGCCGCGCGCTGTGAACTGCACCATGAGCCCCATGGCGACGACGAGGTTGCTCAGCCAGAAGAGCCGGAAATGGGGATAGGACAGGGACGCCAGCGGTCGCGCGAGCCACGGCCGTGACGTCTGCCCTGTTGTCTTTTCGGTCGATTCAGTCATGGCCAATCTTGTATCTCGACGGGCCGCCGCGACGGCCCTAAGATGTCAAGTATCAAGGAGAGATGAGGTCTGGACAATGGTAAGCATGAAGAGGATATCGCTGGAGACGCGGGGCAACGGCGACACGCAGGACATCACGCGCGAGGTCGGGCGGGCCGTCGGCGAATCGGGCGCTGCGGCGGGCGTGGTCACGCTGTTCTGCCCGGGCTCGACGAGCGCGCTGACGACGATCGAGTTCGAGCCGGGCGCGGTCGCCGACCTGCAGCAGGTGTTCGACGAAACGGCGCCGCGCGACCGCTACTATCGCCACAACGAGCGCTGGGGCGACGGCAACGGGCACAGCCATGTGCGGGCCGCGCTGTTGGGACCGTCGCTGGCGGTGCCGTTCGTGGACGGCGTCTTGACGCTCGGTACCTGGCAGCAGATAGTACATATCGACTTCGACGTCCGGCCGCGGCGTCGCGACGTGATCGCCCAGATCGTCGGTGAGTAACAGGGTGCAGAGAAGCTACCGCACGAGTTTTCTTGGGGTCGGCCTTCTGCTGGTCGCACTGCTCGGCGTGGCCGTCCTCGTCGCCTGCGACCTGGTGTCGAACGATCCCAAGCCGCCGACTCCGCCGGTCGCGACGGAGCCGCCCGCGCCGCCACCTGAAGACACGCCTGTGCCGACGCAGCCGCCGGCGCCGCAACCGCAGATCACCGCCGGCGCGAGCATCGTCATCGGCGGGCCTGTGCGCCTGCGCGGCGACGCGTCGACCGCCAACCCGGAGACGGGCACCCTCTACGACGGGCAGCCGGTGCGCATCGTCGCGACGGTGAAGGGCGAGAACTGGCTCGTCGGCTCGCAGACGTGGTTGTCGTCGATACCGGACTGGACGACGGACTGGTACCAGCTCGATGACGGCAGCTTCGTGTACAGCGCCTTCGTGTTCACGCTCCTGCCCGACGAAACGTCGCCGACGCGCAATACAGGCGGCGCCGAGAAGTGGATGGACGTCAATCTGACGAATCAGACGGTCAGCGCGATGATCGGGGATCAGGCGATACACATCGCCCTCGCCTCGACCGGCAGCGCCGACTTCCCGACGCCGGCGGGCACGCATCACATTGAGCCGGACGGGCGCGTGCCGCTCATCGACATGACGGCGTCGCAGGCGGGGTACTCGCCGCAGCAGGCGACGTACAACGTCGAGCGCGTGCTGTTCACGCAGTACTTCGACCGCACGGGGAACGCCATCCACCTCAACTACTGGCGGCCGGCGGAGGTCTACGGGAACACGCCGACGAGCCACGGCTGCGTCGGCCTGCAGCTCCACGACGCGCAGTACCTCTGGCTCTTCGGCGAGCCGGGCATGAGGGTGGAGATCCACGGCTAGGTGCCGGGCCTCGCCTTCGCCAAGATGCGCCTTTCTTCCCGCCCGCCCACCCAGAAATGTTGTTTGGGAAGATTGGGGGCACAGCCCCCAAACCCCTCCTCCTGAGGCGGACCTTCGGACAGTCAAAGGTGCCTTAGGCACCTCTGCACTCCCCGTTTCTTGATTGACGGGGAATGTCAGCGCCCCTAGACTCCGGATAGGAGGCCTGCCTGCCGGTGGGCAGGCTGTGAGGGAGCACACATGACACCGCCAGGCGCCCGCGACCTATTCCTCGACGTCAACGGCGTGCGCCTGCACCTCCTCGACTGGGGCGGTGATGGCTCGCCCATCCTCTGCGTCCACGCCACCGGCTACCTGGCCGCTCTCTGGCATCCCATCGCGGTCGCTCTGAAGGATGAGGCGCGCGTCCTCGGCGTCGACCTGCCGGGCCATGGCGACAGCGAGCCGGCGCCCGACTACCGCTGGGACCACCTGGCGGAGTACGTCGGCGGCGCGTTGCGGGCGCTCGAAGTCGGGCCGGCGCTGCTCGTCGGCCACTCCGTCGGCGGCGCGACGTCGGTGATATGCGCGGCGCGCTACCCGGAGCTCGTGCGGGCGATGGTGCTCGCCGACCCGGTCGTCCTGCCGGAGCCGTTCTACCACCGACCGGAGGCGGCGGAGTCCAGCGACTTCTATGGGGTGAGGAGCCGTCGCAGTTCGTGGCCGTCGCGGGAGGCGATGCGGGAGTCGCTGCAATCGAAGGCGGCGTACGCGCGCTGGCAGCCGGAGATGCTCGATCTCTACGTGCGGGAGGGGGTGCGCGAGACGGATGACGGCGTGACGCTGAAGTGCTCGCCGGAGACGGAGGTGCAGGTCTACCTGCAGACGCTGTACTACAACCTCTGGCCGGAGATCGCGCACGCGGACGTGCCGGCGATTGTGCTGCGGGGGCTATCGAAGGAGGGGCTGGCGTCGGTGACGGCGCCGGAGCTGCTGGCATGGCTGCCGCGGGCGGAGGACCGTCCGCTGCCCGACGCGAGCCACCACGTGCCGATGGAGTATCCGGAAGAGGTCATCCGCGCCGCCCGGGATCTGCTGATTGCCACTGATCAGGCAAGGTGACGGCCAATGGCTTCTTCAGGGGTTGAAATCTTGAGGTGGCGTAGGGTTCTCGCC
>JALHUB010000174.1 GCA_022865685.1 Dehalococcoidia bacterium
CTGAAGGCCCGCAAGGAGGAACTCGAGGGACGCCTCACCGTCCTTCTCCTGCCGCGTGACCCCAACGACGAGAAGAACGTCATCGTGGAGATTCGCGCCGGGACCGGGGGCGGCGAGGCCGCGCTCTTCGCGGCCGAACTCTATCGCTCCTACACGCGGTACGCCGAGCGTCAGAGGTGGGGCACCGAACTCGTGAGTTCGACCACGACCGACATCGGCGGCTTCAAGGAAGTCATCTTCGTGATTGAGGGCGAGGGCGCTTACAGCCGGCTGAAGTACGAGAGCGGCGTCCACCGCGTTCAGCGCGTGCCCCAAACCGAAGCGCAGGGCCGCATCCACACGTCGACCGCGACGGTCGCTGTCCTGCCGGAGGCGGAGGAGGTCGACGTCGCTATCAACGAGGAAGACCTGCGCATGGACATCTTCCACGCCAGCGGCCACGGCGGCCAGAACGTCCAGAAAGTCGCGACCGCCGTCCGCATCACCCATATCCCAACCGGCATCGTCGTCGTCTGCCAGGACGAGCGCTCGCAGTGGAAGAATCGCGTCCGCGCCATGGCCGTGCTGCGCGCCCGCCTCCTCGACTACGAGCAGCAACGTCAGGCGCAAGAGGTCTCGGAGACGCGACGGTCGCAGGTCGGTACGGGCGGGCGGGCGGAGAAGATCCGCACTTACAACTACCCGCAGGACCGCGTAACCGACCACCGCGTCGGCCTGACGCTGCACAACCTGCCGGGCATCCTCGACGGCGATCTCGACCCGATGATCGACGCGGTCTCTACGAGCGAGCAGGCGCGTCTGCTGGAGGAACAGCTCGCCGTGCCTGACGGCAGGCAGGCGTGACGCTGGCAGAAGCGCTCCACACCGCGCAGTCCCGTCTCCGCGAAGCCGGCATCGACGACGCCGGGCTGGAGGCGGAGGTCCTCCTACGTCACGCCCTCGACCTGGACCGCGCCCAGCTCTACGCCCGCCTGCACGAAGGACTCGACGAAACACATCGCGCCGACTTCCAGCGACTGATCAACCGCCGCGTCGCCCACGAACCGACGGCCTACATCGTCGGCCACAAGGAGTTCTACGGCATCGACCTGGAGGTCACGCCGGACGCCCTTGTCCCGCGGCCGGAGACGGAGCTGCTGGTCGACGAAGCCCTTCGCGTCGCTCCGGACGGCCCCTGCGCCATCGCCGACGTCGGCACCGGCTGCGGCGCGATTGCCGTCGCTCTGGCAACGCGTCTCCCTCAGGCGGTTATCTACGCCATCGACGATTCGGAACGGGCCCTGGCGCTGGCGGCCCGCAACGTCGAACGGTTCGGGCTGACGTCGCACTTCCGCCTCCTTCGCGGCGACCTGCTCGACCCCCTGCCGGAGGCGGTGGACCTGATCGTCACGAACCTGCCTTATGTAAAGACGCGCGACTGGGAGGCGCTGCCGCCAGAGATCCGCGAGCACGAGCCGCGCGCAGCCCTCGACAGCGGGCCGAACGGCACAGAGGCACTGGAGAGGCTCCTGCGAGTTGCGCCATCGTATCTGCGGCCGAAGGGTCGGCTTCTCGCGGAAATCGCCTGGGACGAGGGAGAGCTATTAGTGGAGGTTGCGCGGGAGTGCTTCCCTCGGGCCCGCGTTACGATTGAGAAGGATCTGGCCGGCCTCGACCGCATCCTTATGATCCAAACCTAGCTGGCAAGTACTCCGCGACACGCCCGATTCATCTCAAGACCGTCGTGTCCATCCGCCGGCTGTAGGAACCGATTTCCCGCTTCATTCCCTTCATCGGCCCTCCTACTCGTTTCTCATGGCAAAGCTGAATCTCACAATGGTCCACGGCGCAGAAGACTTATGCAACAGTTCTAGCCCGATGATCCGAAGATTCTATTGAGAACCCCTGACATCGAGGGGGACCAGCTCGATACAGCAAACCGTCCGAAAGAGCGGAACGCAAAGTCACGGGCCTAACGTCCGGTCTTTACGGACTATGGCAGCCGGGCCGCCGAAAGCTGAACTAGGTGATGCATACTAGCCACTGGCGGTCATGCTAGCGGCTTTCTGCATATCGGGCGCGGACAGGGTATCCCGGTGGCCACTGCCACGGATCTCGGGGGAGAGGGGTTAGAAGATGGGATGCAGACTCCACGCGTTGCGGGGACAGCCATGAAGAGGTCGTCGTCGCAACTGCATGGTTCAACGGAGACCATCTCATGAAAGGCACACGGAGTCGCTAAGATGTTGCGAAAGACTTGGTCCGAGCGAAGCCAGAGCCTGGTGGAGTTCTCTCTGGTCGTACCGATCCTGATGTTGCTGGCGCTCGGCATCGTCGACTTCGCCATGGGGTTCAAGTCATACGTGGAACTGACGAATGCCACGCGCGAAGGTGCGCGCTATGCGGTCGTGGGAAATCCGGCCGGCGCGTATCCGACTGATTGCACGGGCAGCGATCTCGGCAACGTGGTGAGCCGCGTCTGTCGAACCGCAGACTTGCCAGTGGCCGACATGCAGTCGGTGAGCGTGACTTACCCCAACGGGCACGCTTCCGGCAATTCCGTCGTCGTCACAGCCCAATATCGCTATGATCTCATCACACCGCTGTCCAGCATCGTAACGCTTGTTTCGGGAGGCAGTTTCCCCGGCCATTTTGACCTGTCGTCGAAATCGGACATGCGATTGGAGTAGCCCGATGTGTATGTTGAGACGTTTCTGGCGGGGACTAAAGGGAAATGATCGGGGGCAGGTGGCCATCCTAGTTGGCGTAATGATGACGGGGCTTATAGGCTTCAGCGCACTCGCCATCGATGTCGGCTCGCTGGTCTCCGACAAGCGGGACCTGCAGAATGCCGCCGACGCAATGGCCTTGGCCGGCGCGCAGGACCTGCCCAGCCAGGTTGACGCAAGCAGCACCGCGAGGACGTGGGCCACCAAGAATGATGTGACCGAGGACGAGATCGCATCGATCGAAATCCGACAGCAGGATTTGGACCGCGAACCCCCCGAGCTAAACCCGACGATAGCGGTGACGCTTCACCGAC
>JALHUB010000175.1 GCA_022865685.1 Dehalococcoidia bacterium
AGGCGCAGACCATTGAAGTCTTCCCGACGCTGCGCGAGGACCTTGAGCGGACGGGCCGCGCTCTCTACGCTGCCGAGCTTGTCGACCGCTTCACGCCGGAGCGACAGGAGAGCTACCAGGTCTTCCGCCTGTTCCTAGAGACGCTGCGTCACCTCGCGACGGAGGAGCGACTCGACATAACGCTGCGCTTCTTCGAGATGCGCCTGCTGGGCTACTCGGGCTACCAGCCGCAGACGGAGGAGTGCGTCGTCTGCGGCGCCACGCTGAAGCCGGTGACGAACGGCTGGAGCGCGGAGTCCGGCGGCGTGCTCTGTCCTGCCTGCGCCAGCAACGCGGCGATGTCGCGTCCGCTGTCCGTGAACGCGCTGAAGATGATGCGCCTGTTCCAAAAGGGCGATTTCGTGGCCGTGGCGCGTGTGCGGACCGAGCCGTCGCTGGAGGCGGAGCTGGAGCGTCACCTGCGCGAGTACATGCTCTACGTCCTGGAACGCGACATCCGCTCCACGCGGTTCTTGGAGACGCTAAGACGCACGTCTCGGCTTTCTGGGATCAATGGTCATTCCGAGAACGGCCCGACATACCGGGAGCAAACCTCGTAGCCGAGGCTTTCTGGCCTCGGCGTCTGTTTGGCCAGGCTGGAAAGCCCGGCCTACGTGTTTCACGGGATTCGACCACAGGCGGGAGCGCCCTATAATAGTAGTGGCGCTTTTGACGTTTGGACTAGCTGTGGTGCGGAGGTGCCTGACGTGCCGCTCTACGAGTACTACTGCCAGCACTGCAACGGCATCTTTGAGGCGTTGCGCCCGATGCGCGAGGCCTCGGAGCCTTTCCCCTGCCCCCTGTGCGACCGCGATGGGCAGCGCATCATGCCCACATCCTTCGCCGCTTTCACCTTCCGGGAGGGCTACCCGCGTCGGATTCCCGACAAAGGAACGTACTGGCACCTGGGCAAGGAAGTGAAGCGCCCCATCAGCGGCCCGGCGCGCGTCGGCGAGCACCCGGAGCTGAACCCGCCGCGGCCGCCCGCCCGCAAGAGCAGGGGCGAAGTTGAGGTCGAGCGCGACAAAGCGCAACTGCGTCGCAAGGAAGGAAAGAAGATGCTCGACTCCGGCGTGCGGCCTATCAAGGGAAGCCCGACGATCCGATAGCCGTCGCTACGTCCTGCGTTCCAGCACGTAGACGGCGATCTCCTCCAGGGACTCGCGCTCTCGCGTCCTCGGCAGCCTCGCGAGCGCCGCGAGCGCCGCATCACCGAAGCCCTTCGCCGTCGCATATGCCTCCCCGAGGATCTCGGAACCGCACACAACCTCGATTGCCTCCCGGAGGTGCTCGGGCCCACCCCTGTCCTTGAAGAGCCGCCGGATGGGGTTCTCGTCGGGGTAGCGCTCGATGAGCATCAGCGAGGGCAGCGTCAACGTCCCCTGCATGAGGTCGCTGCCGACCGGCTTCCCCATCTCCCGCTCGTCGCCGCTGAAATCGAGGATGTCGTCGACGATCTGGAACGCTATGCCCAGGTTCTCGCCGTAGCCGCGCAGCGCCAGCGCGTCGTCGTCGCGGACGCCCGACAGGAGCGCGCCCCCCTGGGCGGCGATGGCGAACAGCGACGCCGTCTTCCCTCTGATGCGACGCAGGTAGTCGTCCACCGTCTGGTTGTAGTCGAATGCGGCGCGGTCCTCCGCAAGTTGCGCCATCGACATCATGACCATTGTCTCTGCGAACAGGCGCACCACCTCTGCGTGGCCGGTTCGGGCGACCAAAGCGGCCGCCTGCGCGAAGACGTAGTCGCCGAGGATGACGGCGCCGTGGTTATCGAAGAGGCTGCCCGCCGTCGGGCGACCGCGGCGCGTGCCCGCGCCGTCGACGACGTCGTCGTGGACGAGGCTGGCGGTGTGGAGCAGCTCCAGCGAGGCGGCCAGCGGCACGGAAAGCGCAGGGTCGAAAACGCCGAACTTCCCGGCAAGCAGCGAGACGGCGGGGCGCATCCTCTTGCCGCCGGCGAAGAGCACGGCCGCCAGCATGTCGCGCAGCCACGGCGTATCGACGCGCGCCAGCGAGCTCAGCGTCTCCTCGACCTGGCTCATCTCCGCCAGCACGGGCTCGTACAGGCTGGTTGTCCTTGTCATGAGCGCCCCGTCTTGCCCTCTAGGCGATAGAGCCTTCTCGCGTTGGCGGTCGTCGCCGTCGCGATCGCCTTGGCGTCGACGCTCCGCAGTGTCGCGATGAATTCGATTGTCTCGCGCAGGTGTACCGGCTCGCACCGCCGCCCGCGATGGCTCTGCGGCGGCAGGAACGGGCAATCGGTCTCGACCAGCAGGCTCTCCAACGGCACGCCCGCGGCGACGGCCTGCAGCCGCCTGGCGTTCGGGTACGTCACGTTTCCGGCGAATGATAGCATGAAGCCGAGATGCGCATACTGTTCAGCCAGTCTCGCGTCGCCGGCGAAGCAGTGCAGCACGCCGAGCGGCCCGTTTCTTGGCTTCGAGGTCGCCCACTCGCGCAGAATGGCGAACGTGTCCTCGTTCGCCTGTCGCGAATGGATGACGACCGGCAGGCCAACCTCGTCGGCGAGTGCGAGCTGCTCGCGAAACGCCCTCTGCTGCGCGGCCGCCGGCGACAGGTTGCGGTAGAAATCGAGGCCTGTCTCCCCAATCGCGACGACGCCGGGCTCCCGCGCCATCTCGCGCAATGCCTGGAGGGCGTCGGCGTCGAGGCGGCTTGCGTCGTGCGGGTGCACGCCGACGGTGGCGTAGACGCCTTCATGCCGATTCGCCAGGTCGATCGCCTGTCTGCTGCTCGGCGGGTCCATGCCGATAACGACCGCGCCCTCGAGTGCGTCCTGTCGCGCCCGTTCCAGCACCGTCGGCAGGTCGCCCGAAAAGGCCTGCATCTGGAGATGGCAGTGGGAGTCGAACATTGCGGCGGCGTCAGGCTTCATCGACAGTCAGCGGCTCCAGCTTCTTGAACAGCGCCTCCGGCTCCCGCAGCGATTGACCCGCCGGCGGGACGACAACCCGCCAGCCGCCGGCTGCCACGTCGCCCTCGAAGCCGAGATGACCGTGCAACCTCTCGCTGGTGAACGGCAGGTACGGGTAGAGCGCGACCTTCAGGGCGTTTATCGCGCCCAGCGCCGTGTACAGCGACATCGCCGCCGACTGCGGGTCGTCGCGGATCGCCTTCCAGGGCGCCTTGTCGTCGAGATAGCGGTTCGTCTCCTGCGCCAAGCCCATCGCCGCAGACAGGCCGGCGCGGAAGCGGCAGAGGGAGATGTTCTCGCCCACGTTGTCAAGCGCAACCTGCGCGCGCTCCAGCAGGGTACGGCTCTCCGCGTCCAGCTCCCCGGGCTGTGGCACGCGGCCTTCGAAGCGACGGTAGGTGAAGGTGAGGACGCGATGCGCCAGGTTCCCCCACGTCGCGACCAGCTCGTCGTTGTTGCGACGGATCAGGTCGGCTTCGCTGAAATCACTGTCCGCCGTCTCCGGCATGACGGCCGCGAGGTAGTAACGCAGCGTGTCAGGGTCGTAGCGGGCGAGGTAGTCGGGCAGGAACGGCGCCGTGCCGCGGCTCGTCGAAGCCTTGCCGCCGCCGAGGTTGAGATACTGGTTGGCCGGCACGTCGTAAGGGAGGTTGAGGCCGCCATAGGCCATGATCATCGCCGGCCAGCTCAGCGTGTGGAACCAGATGTTGTCCTTGCCGATGAAGTAGTAGCCTTTGCAGGCGGGGTCCGTCCAGAAGTCGCGCCAGGCGTCCGGCTGACCGTGAAGCTGCGCCCACTCCTTCGCCGCCGACAGATAGCCGATGACGTTCTCGAACCAGACGTAGATGCGCTTCTGCTCGTAACCGGAGAGCGGTATCTTGATCCCCCATTCGATGTCGCGCGTGATGGCGCGGTCGCGCAGCCCCTGCTCGAGCGCGCCCAGCGAGAAGTTGAGCACGTTACGCCGCCAGTGCTTTTTCCCCTCCGACAGCCACGACTTGAGCCTGTCGTTGTAGGCGCTCAGGCGGAGGAAGAAGTGCTCCGATTCGCGCACCTCCGGCGTCGAGCCGTCGAACTTGCAGCGCGCGTCGATGAGCTCCTCCGGGTCGAGCGGGTTGCCGCAGTTGTCGCACTGGTCGCCGCGGGCGCCGTCGTAGCCGCAGATGGGGCACGTGCCCTCGACATAGCGGTCGAGCAGGAACCGCTGCTCGATGGTGCAGAAGGGTAGCCGCATTCTGTCGAGGTAGATGTCGCCCTGCTCGTGCAGGCGCAGGAAGATGTCCTGCACGACGTTCGCGTGATTTTCTGTGCCGGTCGTCGTGTAGAGATCGTAGCTGATCCCCAACTGCCGCCACGATTCCACGAACTCTTGGTGGAAGCGCGCCGCGACGGCCGCGGGCGTTGTGCCCTCTTCCTGGGCGCGGACGGTTATCGGCGTGCCGTGCTGGTCGCTGCCCGACACCATGAGCACGCGGTTCCCCTTCAGACGGTGATAGCGGGCGAAGATATCAGGCGGCAGGTAGGCGCCGGCAATCTGTCCGAGATGGAGGGAGCCGTTGGCATAGGGCCACGCCACACCAATGAAGATCTTCTCAGGCATTCCTTACCTCAAAATGGCGAACTGAACCGGAGCAATCTTATTATACGACAGGCTTTAGAGGTAGACATTGCGCTGTTCGACCCGCGTAGAGCGGGCATCCTGCCCGCCGGGTGGGTGGGATGGTCGGCTGGACGCTCGATCTAGGCGGAATCCAGCCACAGGCGGTAGACCCGCCGCCGCGACAACCCGTAGCGTCGCGACAGCCGCGCGACAGCTTCCTGCGCGCCGACGCCTTCTTCCCGCAGCCGTTGCATCTCGACGATCACGCTGTTCGGGATGTCTTCCTCTCCCGATGCCGCCGGCGCGCCCGCGATGACGAGCGTGAACTCGCCGCGCGGCTCGATGAAGTGTCGCAGCGCCTCTGAGACGCGGCCGCGGAACACCTCCTCGTAGAGTTTCGTCAGCTCGCGGCAGACGGCCATCTCGCGGTCGCCCAGCGCCTGCTCGATGTCCAAGAGCGCGTAGCGCAGGCGGTGTGGCGCCTCGAAGGCGACGAGCGTCTCCTCGCGCGCCGACAGCGCTTGCAGCAGACGGCGCCGAACGGTCGCCTGTCGCGGCAGAAAGCCGAGATACGTGAACGTGCGCGTCGATAGGCCCGAGACTGCGAGCGCCGTCGTGATCGCCGAAGGGCCGGGCACGGGCACGACGCGGGCGCCGGTCTCGTAGGCGGCGCGGACGAGGTCCTGGCCGGGGTCGCTTATCGCCGGCGTCCCGGCCTCCGAGACGAGCGCGACGTCTCCCTGCGCCAGCCGTTCCAGGACGGCGGGCGTCCTCTGTCGCTTGTTGCGGTCGTTGTAGCTGATTAGGGGAGTGTGGATGTCGTATCGGGAGAGTAGCTTGCGGGCCGTGCGCGTATCCTCGGCGGCGATGAGGCTGACCTCCTTGAGAACTCGCAGCGCCCGCAGCGTAACGTCCTCAAGATTCCCGATAGGCGTCGCGACAAGATAGAGAGTGCCCATTGTGTCAGCTAACCATCCCTTAACTGTAGAGGTGCCTTATGTCTAACGTGAAGCGCGATGCGAACGCCGATGAGTCACTTCACGAACATATCTTCGAACGACGGAAGGGTGCTGTCGATGATCGTACGGAGAGTGGGCCACTCGACGGTTCCCTCGTTGACCGGCCAGATTCTGAGGAACTGCTTCGGGCCGGGGTAAGTGGGGGTGCCCTCATGGATTCCGAGAACTTTGAAGGCAAGATAACCGACAATGAAGGTCGCCAATACACCGTGCGGAGTCTCCA
>JALHUB010000176.1 GCA_022865685.1 Dehalococcoidia bacterium
CGTCTGCCAGTTTCAGTTTTGGGGTTTTTTGAGGAGTTAGAAGCCGCACAGTGACCTTGCACATGGTAGGGGACGCATGTGCAAGTATGGCTTGGCCGCGAACGGCTTCTATTTACAGGACAAGAACAGTAGTCACGTTCCGAGGTTAGGTTGATTGGCATGCTGTGTCAAGGCGTGTCAAGTACCTAATTGCCATCTCGGGGATTCCCCTTAGCCCGAAGGCGTATGGACGCCGAAGCCGCTACGTTCCTATAATTGATCATCGGGCTAGATAAATAACGACGACGGTCCGCCGCATGATGAACGCGCAACCTGAAAAGCAACCGTACCTGTCGCTCGTGCTCCCTGCCTACAACGAGGAGCAGCGCCTCGGTGCGTCTCTGCGCAAGCTGGCCGACTACCTCGGGCGGCAGACGTACCAGTGCGAGATCCTCATCGTCGATGACGGCAGCACGGACGCGACAGCGGAGGTCGCGGAGAAAGCGGCGGCGTCGATGCCGGAGAGGGTGCAGCTTCGCGTTCTGACCCATCACCAGAACCAGGGCAAGGGCGCCGCCGTCAAGACCGGCTGCCTCGCCGCCTACGGCCGATTCGTCCTGTTCACCGACATCGACCTGGCGAGCCCGCTCGAGGACTGCGAAGGGATCATCACCGCCCTGTCGCAGTCGGCCGACGTAGCCGTCGGCACGCGCGTCCAGCCGGGCGGCTACGACATGCGTCGCTCTCAGCCGAGGTCGCGACGGGTCATGGGGCGCCTCTTCACCTTCTTCCGCAAGCGCCTGCTGCTGCCGGACATCGAAGATACGCAGTGCCCGCTGAAGGGATTTCGACGAGAGGCGGCGCAGCGAATATTCCGCGCCCAGCGCCTCAGCGGCTGGTCGTTCGACGTCGAGCTCCTTTACCTGGCGCGTCGCTTCGGCATGAAGACTGAGCAGATACCGGTGCGCTGGGAGCACGTCGGCGGCTCGACGCTGAAGATGAGCCCGCGGATGGCGCTGCGCGTCTTCTGGGACCTGCTGCGATTGCGCTTCCTGCACCCTCGGGCGGCCGGAAAGGAGGCTGTCGGCTGACCATGCGCGGCGCCGTCATGCACCCGGAACACGTCCTGAGAATCCCTCCCGCGGCGAGGCGACTGCAGATCGCCATGCTCCTGACGGTGGTCATTCTCGTGGCGGAGGTGGTCACCGGCTTCCTGGCCAACAGCCTCGCCCTTCTATCCGACGCTGGCCACGTGCTGACGGACCTGTTCGCGCTCGGTCTGAGCTGGATTGCCGTCCGCCAGGCCACCCGCGCCTCGACCGGCCGCATGACGTACGGCTTCCACCGCGTCGGCATCCTCGTCGCCGTCGTCAATGCCGTGACGGTGGCGGTCGTGGCGGTACTCATCTTCATTGACGCGGGACGGCGGCTGCAGGAGACGCCGGAGATCAAAGGGCACCTGCTGCTCGGGATGGCGATTGGCGGCGGGCTGGTGAACCTGGTGGTCGCCGGCGTGCTGCACCAGGAGAGCGCGCGCAGCCTGAACGTGCGCAGCGCTTTCCTGCACGTCGTCGGCGACCTGTTGGGCTCCGTCGGCGTGCTCATTGCGGCGATAGCGGTGCTGGCAGGCAATCTCGTCTGGGTCGACGCAGCTGTGAGCATCTTCATCGGCCTGATCATCATCGTCGGGGCTGCGCGCATCCTGCGAGAGGCGATCACAGTCTTCCTGGAGGCCGCGCCGGCGCACATCGATGTCGATGAGCTGGTCGGCGAGATGGCGGCAATACAGGGAGTTCTGGGCGTCCATGATCTACACGTCTGGTCGATCACGCCGAGCATCCACGCCCTTAGCTGCCACCTGCTGGTCGAGGACCGCAGCATCAGCCAGGGCTGCGTTCTACTCGAAGGCATAAACGACCTCTTGCTGAATCGCTTCTCCATCGCCCACAGCACCATCCAGATGGAGACCGAGGAGTGCGATCCCAACGCTCTCCACTGCTACCTCTCGCCCGAAGGCACGGTGAGCGGCGATCACGCCCACTGAGCTTATCCAACGCAACTCGGGTCGTGTACAGAGGCTGGGCAGGCACGGGGGC
>JALHUB010000177.1 GCA_022865685.1 Dehalococcoidia bacterium
GACAGCCTGTCCTGTGCGGCGGAAAGCTGCTTCAGCACGTCGGCGATTTCGTGTTTCTTCACAGGCGTCTCTGTCACCGGAAAGTCGGCGCCTCTGCTCTTCCCGCTGCTGCTTGGAGTTGCCACGACCTCGGCGCGCTCGACCTCCTTCTGCGGCTTGTCCCCGCGAAGGCGCATGAATACAGGCATGCGCAGACGGCCGTCGCCGGTGCGTTGCGCGAACTTCACCTCCGCGACGAGCTCCGGCTTCACCCACGTCGCTTCAGCGCGGCCAGTGACGTCGCCGCTGAAGGGCGAGCGTTCCGTCCGGAGGCCGTCCAGCCGCTTTCGCAGCTCCTTCAGCGTGCGGTCGTCGAATCCCGTGCCGACGTGGCCGGCGTAGCGCAGCTTCCCCTGCTCGTCGTACTGGCCGAGGATGAGCGCTCCGAAGGTGTCGCTGCGCGCGCCGGCGCCGCGGCTGTAGCCCCCGACGATGAACTCGTCGCTCAGCGTCGCCTTCACCTTCAGCCACAAGCGGGACCGCTCGCCGGAGCGATAGGCGCTGTCCCGCCTCTTGGCCATCACGCCCTCCAGACCGTGCTCGACCGTCGCCTCGTATGCGGTCTCGCCGTCCTCCTCGAACTGGTCGATCAGGCGGGCCCGGTTGCTGGGAACGAGCGTGCGTTCGAGCAGGCGTCGACGCTCCTCGAAGGGCACAGCGCGGAGGTCGTACCCATCGATATAGAGGAGGTCGAACACGTAGTAGAGCACCGGCACCTGGACGTCGGCGCGACGAATGTCCGCTTCCCCCTGCAGGTTCATCCGCTGCGGCAACCTCTGGAACGACGGCCGTCCTTCGTCGTCCGGCGCGACGACCTCGCCGTCGATTACCATCTGGCCGGGCTGCTCCGTCAGTTCCTCCGCCAGCGACGGGTAGACCCTGGCGACCTCCCTGCCGCCGCGCGAGACCAGCCTCGCCTTCCCATCCTGGATGAAGGCGATCGCCCGCAGGCCGTCCAGCTTCGGCTCGAAGACCCAGTCGGGGTGCGAGAAGGGCTCCTTCGCGAGGGTTGCCAGCATCGGCGCCAGCGTGCGCGGAAACGCGCCCTTGCGGGCGTTCGGCAGGTCTTTCGGCGAGATCGACTGCGAACCGCGCTCTTCCGACGGTGGCTTGCGGCCGGCCTTGAGGTCCTCCACCGTCATGCCCGAGACCACGGAACGGTCCTCCTGAAGCACGTCGCGCGGAGGTGTATCGTCGCGGTGCTTGATCAGGAGCCAATCCCTTTCGCCGCGCCTAGACTTGACCAGCGCCCAGGAGCCTCTCAGCTTCTCGCCGTCGAGGACGAAGCTGACCTTCCCTTCGCTGAGACCGCGGCGCATATGCTCTTCACCTTCCGAACGCCTGAACGTGCGATGCCCGTCCTCTTCCGGGGCATAGCGCCCGCGGTCCCAGACGATGACCGCGCCTGCTCCGTACTCGCCCTCCGGGATCACGCCCTCGAAGCCGGCGTAATCGATGGGGTGGTCCTCCACCATCATCGCCAGGCGCTTCTCGTTCGGGTCCAGCGATGGCCCTTTCGGCACCGCCCACGACTTCAGCACGCCGTCTACCTCCAGTCGCAGGTCATAGTGGAGGCGGCTCGCGGCGTGCTTGTGGACGACGAAACGGAGCGGCCCTGTTGGCTGCCGCCTTCGCGCCGGCGGCGGCTCGCTGGTCTTCTCCAGACGCCGCTTCCTTGCGTATTCCCTGAGCATCGCCACTTCTGTGCCTGCGGCTTAGCCGGCCTTGCGACGCTCGCCTGCCTGCCGGTGGGCATGGCGTCGGGGCTCCTCCGGCCTGCGCTTCTTCGCCGCCTCGACGCTCTCCCGCAACGCCGCCATCAGATCGATCACCTTGCCTGCCGGCGCTGGTGGTGCGACGACCTCCTTGCCCTTCTGCTTCGCCTCGATAAGCTCCATCAGCGCCTGGCGGTACTCGTCGTGGTACCTCGTCGGGTCGAACCGTTCCGAAAGCACGTCGACGAGCGTCGTGGCCATCTCCATCTCCCGCTCCGAGACGCGCATCTCCGACTTCTCGACGCCCTTTTCGATGCGGATCTCGTCCGGGTAGTACAGCGTCTCCAGGACCAGGGTTCCGTCCTGAGGGCGCAGCGCGCAGAGCTGCTCCTTGTTGCGGATTGCGATCTTCGCGAGACCGACCAGTCCCTTTTCTTCCAGCACGCGCATCAGGAGCGCGTACGCCTTCGTGCCCTCCTGTTTGGGCTCCAGGTAATAGCCCTTCTCGTAGAAGATCGGGTCGATCTCTTGCGAGCGGACGAACGCCGACAGCTCTATCGTGTGCTTGCTGGGCAGGGGCAGCTTGTCGAAGTCCTCGTCGCTGAGGACGATGTACTCGTTTTTGGCGTATTCGTAGCCGCGCGCGACCTCGTCCCACTCGACGGCGCGTTCGTGGTAGGGACACCAGCGCAACTGCTTCACGCGATTGCCACATTCTTCGTGCAGCAGGTGAAAGGAGATGTCTTTGTCCTGAGTCGCCGTGTACAGGTTGACCGGGATGCTGACCATCCCGAAGCTGATAACGCCGCTCCATATTGACCGGGGCATTGCCGGCCCCCCTTTCTCGTCCTCCCGCATTGCGGGCGGGAAATGAGAAGGCCGAGAGATCCTCCTCTCGACCTCCCCCGCATATATTCAGAGGCGAACCAGCCGCTCCAGGTTCCGGGCACAGGAGATCCTTCTCGTGCCCTCTGTCCCTAGTGTTTACCAGTCGCGACTCTCCTTGACGCTCCGGGATCGGCTGGCTCGCCTCATTCCCCTCTTTCCGTCAGCGGATGCTCGCCGGTAATACCGGCGGCTTATACTCCGCTGCGATAAGTAGCTCATCCATCTCGTCGACTCTCAGCTCCAGGCCCCAGCATCCCAGCAAGACGAGGGCGTCGCGGCTCGGGTTTAGTCGATCGCCCGAAAGGAGGCGTGAGACGTAGCTATCCGCGAGCCAGGAATCGCGCGCGATTTGTGCCTGCGTCTTGCCCTTCAGGCGTCGCACCCTCTCGCCATACTTGGCTAGCAGAATCGTCAGCGGCAGCGGCTCCATGGACTCCTCGAGGCGGATCCCGTTCCGGCCCGTTGGGAGATCATTGCCTGGTCCGCGGCCTGCCCGTATGTCGAGCATTCGTCTCTCCACACCGCCATTAGCGTCTCGTTGCTCGTCGTCCGGCCTGCAACTGCGTGACTCTAGGGTCAATTTACCTGGCGGTCATGTAAAGCGTGTGAAGCAGGGGAGCAGCGCCGTAAAGAAAACGTGAAGACGGGTTATCGACGACGTAGCCTCTATGCCGCTCCGGCCACCTGCTGCTCGCGGCCTTCCGGCCCGGGTCCAAGCAGTCGGTCCAGGAGGCGTATCAGGTCCCAGGGGTCAAATGGCTTGGGGAGGAAGGGGCCCTGCAGGGGACCATAACGCCTCACCGCCTCATCCTCGTCGAGAGCGGACATCACGACCCAGACCGGGCAATGGCCCGCGGCCTGCAACCGCTGCAGAACGTCGCCGCCGCGGCCGTCGGGGAGACACAGATCGAGGATAACTGCATCGAAGTCTCCCTCGTCCATCGCCGTAAGCGCTTCTCGCCCCGACTCCGCCCGTGCCGTCTCGAAGCCGTTGCTTCTCAGTGACAGGCGCAACACCCGGACGATAGCGTCGTCGTCCTCGATTACCAGCACCTTGCGGTGCGTTAAGTTCCGCCGAAACATCCCAGATTCCTGCCTACCCCGCAACCCAAGATAATTCTCGGCGAATGGCGTGCGAAGTGCGTGATCTTAGGGCATTGGTTAGTGAAAGATTCATGAAGAATAAGGAAACAGAATAGTCAGATAAACAGAAAGCCGCCCTTTGCGCGGTCGGAGTAGGCGACGAGTCGGGGCAGCCGGCTTCCCGCGCAGGGGTTCCCGGCCGCTCCCTGACTCCCTGCAGTTGGCGGATTCGCCTAGCTGCTACGCGGCCCTTCGACGGCTGCGCATCATCTCCGCCTGCACCTTCTCCTTGCGCTCCATGAACTGCTCGCCCATGCGCTCCAGCCGCTCGCGGCCCATCTCCTCCGCCTGGTCGAACACAGCCGACTCTTCTTCCTGGATGTGGTGCTCGACGTTCTCCCTCATGACCATGAACTGGGCGTCATAGCGGGGCATGTTCGGCTTCATGCCGGCGAGCTCCGAGATGAGGAACTTGACGACGTGGTGTTCCTCTTCCGCCTCGTCGATGAGCATCGCCGCTTCCTCGCCTTCCTTACGAATGGCGGGGTAGAAGAGCTCCTCCTCAAGCTGCGTGTGCGCCATCAGCTCGATAGACGCGGCGTCGACGATGCCCTTCTTTGTCTCCGCGTCCTCCGCCTTCTCGAAGTCCTTGAAGAGGTTCTTCACCTTGACGTGGTCCTCGTGCAGCAACTTCAAAATCTCCGGCATCGGCTGCCTCCTCCTCTCGGCATTCCGTTCGCTGTGGGCCAGGTCATCGCCTGTCCATCCTGGAAAGGTAGCACTCGTGACGGGGATTATCATTGCCCAGGCGTCAATGACACGGCCGCGAACTCATCCTCAGAATAGACAGAGGCGATAGAATAGAAGAGGAGGGGGAAGATGCCCGTGATCACCAAGTCAATCATCATCAATGTGCCCGTCACGATGGCGTATAACCAGTGGACGCAATTCGAAGAGTTCCCGCACTTTATGGAGGGGATCGTCGAGGTCACGCAAATTGACGACACGACGCTCCACTGGGTCGCGGAGATCGGCGGCCGGCGCGAGGAGTGGGAAGCCCGCATAACGGAGCAGTTGCCCGACGAAAAGATAGCCTGGCGCAGCGAGAGCGGGGCGATGAACTCCGGCGTCGTCACGTTCCAGCCGATAAACGCCAGCCAGACCAAGATCAGTCTCGAAATCGAGTACAACCCGTCCGGCGTCGTCGAGACGGTCGGCGACATGATGGGATACGTCTCGCGACAGGTCGAGGCGAACCTCCGCCGCTTCAAGGAGTTCATCGAGTCGCGCGACCGCGAGTCAGGCGCCTGGCGGGGCAAAGTCGCCTGATCCGCGGCCACGCAGGTCACCGACTTCGGCGCCCCGGCGACGCTGCTGGGGTGCTGCCGCGTCATGAATGAGACGCCTTTCCTCGCCTTGATCGCTCCTCTGGCCGATGCTAGTATCATCGCGGCAGAAGACGCCGGCCACGGAGGGGGTTACCCCTCTTTCTTTTACCACCAAGCGACCCCTGTGGCGTGTTCTGCGCGGAGTGCCCTGTGACCAAGATGACAAAGCGCGAGCGGGTAGCGGCGGCGCTTGCCGGCGGCGAGGTCGACCGCGTTCCCGTCTCCTTCTGGGGCCACGATTACCTTCGAGAGTGGACGCCCGCCGGCCTCGCCGAGGCGACGCTGGAGCGCTTCCACCGCTACGACTGGGACTTCATCAAGGTAAACCCGCGCGCTACCTACTACGCCGAAGCCTGGGGCAGCCGCTACCGGCCGTCGGGCGATGCGTTGCACGGTCCGGTGAACGTCGACTACGTTCTGAAGACCGCGCGCGACCTCGACCGCATGGCGCCTGTCGACGTACAGGAGGGACCCTTCGGCGAGCAACTCGCGGCGCTGCGCCTCATCGGCGAAGGGCTGGCCGGCAAGGCGCCCTTCATCCAGACGGTCTTCTCGCCGCTGTCCGTCATCGGCCGCCTGGCGAACGGCGACCTGGGCTTCGTGCGACGCTGCATGCTCGAGGATGGGGAAGCGCTGCATCGCGCCCTCGACGCCGTCGCTCAGACACTCGCGGCGTACGCGAAGGCCTGCCTCGACGCCGGCACGGACGGCATCTTCTTCGCGACCGTCGATTGGGCCACCTACGATGTCGCCACCGCCGAGCAGTATGCGGAATTCGGGCGGCCGTATGATCTGCAGGTGCTGTCCGCCGTCGCCGAGGCCGAGTTCAACGTCCTGCACGTCTGCCGGAAGCACAACATGCTGGCTTCGATGCTCGACTATCCCGTTCACGCCTTCAACTGGGCGACACGGGAGACGGGCAATCCAAGCCTGGCGGAGATCCTGGCGCAGAGCGACCACGCTGTCATGGGCGGCGTCGCCGTGAGGACCGTCAGCGAGGGGACGCCGGAGCAGGTGACGGCAGAGGTTGCGGAGGCGCTGGCGCAGACCGCGGGCCGTCGCTTTCTCCTGTCTGCCGGCTGCTCAATACCGCCGCAGACGCCGGAGGCCAACCTGAAGGCGGCCGTCGCGGCCCTCTCGGCAAAGAAGAGGCGGTCGAGGAAACGATGACCGACGCCGCTTCGCCGCTGGGAGAGCTCGCGGTCGCCGGCCTCGACAAGGACACGGCCCTCACCATCGGCGTGTTCGACGGCGTGCATCGCGGCCACCTGTACCTGCTGGACGCCCTGCGCGAGCGGGCGGCGGACCGAGGCCTCGCGGTGGGCGTGATCACGCTGCACCCGCACCCCGCTCTCGTCCTCGACCCGCGCGCGAGCATCGCCTACCTCACGAGCCTCGAGGAGCGTATCCGGCTGCTGCGGGAAAGCGGCGTCGACTTCGCGCTGCCGCTGACGTTCACGCCGGAAGTGGCGCATCTTACCGCCGCCGAGTTCGCAGCGGCACTCCTGGAGCGGCTGCGCATGCGTTTCCTGCTCATCGGGCCGGACTTTGCCCTCGGCCGCGGCCGTCAGGGCGACGCGACGACGCTGGCGGAAATCGGCAGGCAGATGGTGTTCGAGGTCGAGCCACTGCCGCCACTGACAGAGAGCGGGCTCGTCGTCAGCTCGTCGGCCATCCGCGCCGCCCTTGAAGCGGGCGACATCGACACCGCGAACGACTTGCTGGGGCGGCCCTTCTCGCTGCACGGCCCCGTCGTCAGGGGCGTCGAGCGCGGCAGGATCATCGGCTTCCCTACGGCGAACCTCGCTATCGGCTCGGGCCTGGCGCTGCCGCCGTTCGGCGTCTACGTCACGCGCGCCTGGGTCGACGGCACGGGATATGCCTCCGTGACCAACATCGGCCGCAGGCCCACGTTCGACAATGGTGAACGTACGGTCGAGGTGCATATAATGGACTTTGACGGGGACTTCTATGGCAAAGAGGTGCGCGTCGACGTGCTGAAGCGCCTGCGCGGCGAGGTCCGCTTCGACAGCGCCGAAGCGCTCAGCGAGCAGATCCGCCGGGACGTGGCGGCGGCGCGACAGTACTTCGAGGCGGGGCACTGACAGGAACGTCGGCGTACCCCAGGCGTCGATAGACTCCGGACGAGACTGACATGCCATCTGTGGACGAGCAACTGAGACTTCTGATGCGCGGCGTCGTTTACGGCGACGAAGGCGTGGCGCGCGCCATGGAGAACGAGCTGCGCGAGCGCCTGGCGGAAGGACGCCCGCTGCGCGTCTATCTCGGCATCGACCCCACGGCGCCGGACCTGACGCTCGGCCACACGGTGCCGATGCGCAAGCTGCGCCAGTTCCAGCAGCTCGGCCACAAGGTGGTCCTGCTCATCGGCGGCTTCACCGCGCTCGTCGGCGACCCCAGCGACAAGGACAGCGCCCGTCCCATGCTCACGCTGGAGGAGATCGAGGCGAACGGGCGCACCTACGCCGAGCAGGCGTTCAAGATACTCGACCCGGAGCTCACGGTCGTCCGCAACAACGCGGAGTGGTTGAGCAAGCTCACCTTCCAGGAGTTGATCAAGATCGCCTCCAAGTTCACCGTCGGGCAGTTCCTCCAGCGCGACAACTTCGCGAAGCGGCGCGAGCGCGGCGACCCCATCTACGTTCACGAGTTCTTCTACGCCTTCATGCAGGCCTACGACGCCGTCGCCCTAGAGACCGACGCGCAGGTGGGCGCCACCGAGCAGCTCTTCAACCTCATGGCCGGCCGCACCCTCCAGCGCGCCTACGGCCAGCGACCGCAAATCGCCATCTGCATGCCGATCCTCGTCGGCACCGACGGCCGCCTGCGCATGTCCAAGAGCCAGGGCAACTACATTGCCCTCAACGACTCGCCGGAGGAGATGTACGGCAAGGTGATGTCGCTGCCGGACGACGTGATGATCGACTACTTCACGCTGGTGACGGACGTGCCGTCGGAGGACATCGAGAAGATACGACGCAAGCTGGCGGAGCGCTCCGTGAACCCGATGGACGTAAAGAAACGCCTCGCGCGCGAGATCGTCACCGACCTGCACGGCGCGAAGGCCGCGGCCACTGCCCAGGAGTCTTTCGCCCGCACCTTTCAGCAGGGCGCGACACCCGAAGACATGATCGAGTTTGCGCTGTCGTTTAGAGACTTCCCAGGGGGTAGAGGGTCGATAACACTCCGCGATGTTGGCGGCCAGGCAGAGACGGAGACCAGCATCAGGACGTACTCTCTTCCGCACGTGCTTGCTTTCTCAGGCGTTGTCGCCAGCGTTTCAGAGGCTCGAAGGCTCATCACGCAAGGTGCAGTGGAAAGGGTCAGCAATGAACAGCATGAGACTCTGCAGGATGTGCTGGTGCCACTGAGCGACGGGGATGTGCTGCGAGTCGGCAAGCACCGCTTCCTCCGCATTGTGGACGCGGACAAGCGGGAATAACAAGAACGCGTAGAGCGGGCATCTTGCCCGCGAATTGGGAAGAATTGGTCGGGCGAGACGCCCGACCTACGCGATACGGATTAGGCGGACGCGGCTAGAGGCATAGCGTGGACTTCGATTTCCAGATCGACCTCACGGAGATGGCGAACTCCCTCGACACCGCGGACGTCGTCGCCCTCTACTTCCCGCTCCTGCGCAAGACCCTCATCGTCGACGCACGCTCCAGCGCCGTCGACGCACCGATGGTCAAGATCGTCGAGATGGTCGCGACGCCGGAGGAA
>JALHUB010000178.1 GCA_022865685.1 Dehalococcoidia bacterium
CATGCTTCGTCATCCGCGGCGGGGAATGCGACGGAGCGCCGGCGCGCGTTCCGGCGTCTTGTCGGGGATTCTACCACATGCCGTTTGCGTGGTGGAGTGAGGAGAAGCGCTGGCTGGGCGGAGGTGTTCCCGGGGGTGAAGTAGGGGCGCACGGCCGTGCGCCCCTACCGGTTTGTTCGACAATGGGCGTCTAGTACATCTGCGGCTGCGGCGGCATGCCCATGGCCGACGACTTTTCCGGGATGTCCGTCACCAGGCAGTTCGTCGTCAGGACCATGCCGGCGATGCTTATGGCGTTCTCCAGGGCGGCCCGCGTCACCTTCAGCGGGTCGATGATCCCCTTCTTCTCCATGTTGCCGTATTCGTCCTTCGCGGCGTCGTAGCCCTCGCCCTTCTTCATCTCCTTGACGTTTTGCACCATAACGGAGCCGTCCTGGCCGGCGTTGATTGCGATGCGACGCAGCGGCTCCTCGAGGGCGCGACGCAGGATGTTGACGCCCGTCTTCTCGTCGCCTTCTAGCTTCGACTTTTCGAGCACCGGCAGGGCGTTGATGAAGGCGACGCCGCCGCCGGCGACGATCCCCTCTTCCACAGCCGCGCGCGTCGCTGACAGCGCGTCCTCGACGCGGTGCTTCTTCTCCTTGAGCTCGACCTCAGTCGCGGCGCCCACTTTGATGACGGCGACGCTACCGGCCAGCTTGCCCAGCCGCTCCTGCAGCTTCTCGCGGTCCCAGTCGGAGGTCGTCGTCTCGAGAGCCGCCTTTATCTGGGCGACGCGGCCCTGCACGGCTTCCGGCGGACCCTTTCCCTCGATGATCGTCGTCTCTTCCTTGCCGATGACGACGCGACGGGCACGGCCGAGGTCGTCGATGGCTACGGAGTCGAGCTTGCGGCCCAGCTCCTCGCTGATCACTTCGGCGCCGGTGAGGGCGGCGAGGTCGCCCAGGTTCTCCTTGCGGCGGTCGCCGAAGCCGGGCGCCTTGACGGCGACGACGTTGATGGTGCCGCGCAGCTTGTTCACGGCCAGCGTCGCCAGCGCCTCGCCGTCGCAGTCCTCGCAGATGATGAGCAGGTTCTTGCTCACCTGGAGGAGCTTCTCCAGCATCGGCAGGATGTCGGCGACGGCGGAGATCTTCTTGTCGGTGACGAGGATGTAGGCGTCCTCTATCTCCGCCTCCATCTTCTCGGGGTTAGTGACGAAGTAGGGGCTGATGTAGCCGCGGTCGAAGGCCATGCCCTCGACGTACTCGACCTCGGTGGCGATGCCCTTCGACTCCTCGACGGTGATGACGCCGTCCTTGCCGACCTTCTCCATGACCTCGCCGATCAGCGTGCCGATCGCCTCATCGTTATTCGCCGAGATGGAGGCGACCTGCGCCATCTGCTGGCGCGTCGTGACGGGCGTGGCGTTCTTCTTCAGGGTGTCGATGACGGCTGCGGAGGCGCTTTCGAGGCCGCGCTTGAGGGCCATGGGGCTGGCGCCGGCGGCCACGTTCTTAAGCCCTTCCTGGACGATGGCCTGGGCCAGGACCGTCGCGGTCGTCGTGCCGTCGCCGGCGATGTCGTTGGTCTTGGAGGCGACCTCTTTCGCCAGTTGGGCGCCGATGTTCTCGAAGGGGTCTTCGAGATCGATGTCCTTGGCGATGGTGACGCCGTCGTTAGTGATGGTTGGTGCGCCGAACTTCTTGTCGAGGACCACGTTGCGTCCCTTGGGGCCG
>JALHUB010000179.1 GCA_022865685.1 Dehalococcoidia bacterium
AGCGGCTGGTGCCGTCCTTCATCGTCGAAAGAGGGGTGTTGCTGCACAGGTACGGCTTCCCCCGCGAACAGTTCCGGCAGACGCCGCAGGACGCCACCCAGGAGAAGATGACGTGGTCGCCGGGCTTCACGGACGTGACGCCTTCGCCGACCTTTTCGACGATGCCCGCGCCCTCATGTCCCATCACCAGCGGGATCGCGATCTTCCAACGTCCTTCCATGAAGCTGAGGTCGCTGTGACAGACTCCGGCGGCCGCCACCTTGACCAGCACTTCGCCCCGCTTCGGGTCCTCCAACTCCACGTCTTCGACCACCAGCGGTGTGTTCACTTCGTACAGGACGGCTGCCTTCATCTCAAGACCTCCTATAGCGACGTTGTTCAGTCAGAATAAAGTGGAACGACTAAGAGGGAAAGGCCCCGCGCAAGTTCAATCGGGCAAGCCGGCGTCTGCGGAGGTCGGCAGTTGGCCGGGCGTCCCTCGCCAGGCACGAAGGGCGGTGACGGCCAGAGCGCCCGCTCCGCACATGCCCGCCAGCGCGCCTATCGCCCAGCCCACGAACGGCAGCAGGACGATGATCTGGAGCACGATTACGCCCAGCGTCGCGGCGACGTACGGATGGCCGGACAACGGCCGTCGCCCGGCGAGTTCCAGCAGCCCCCTGCCCAATCGCGTGCCCGCGACGAGATAGCCCAGCAGCCAGAGCAGCGGCAGCATGAGGAACAGCAGCGCCAGCCCAAAGGGGATACCGACGACGGTAAGGAAGGCAAGCACGGCGACAAGCGGCAGGCCGATCCAGATGGCGACCGCGCCCAGGATGCTGTAGGCAAGCTGCCCTGTCAGCAGTTCCGTCGCCGTCGAGAGCTGGCGCCCGGCGATAGCGGCGAAAACCAGTCCGGCGATCACCACTGCGACGGTCATACCCAGCCAGAACAACCAGAAGACGACCGCCGGGAAGAACCCCAGGCCGCGGCGGTTGATGCCGTGCGCGACGACGGAGCCGCTCTCGCGGTTGACGCTGCCGTTGATAATCGTCACGCGGTTGACGAAGGAGCCGCCTTCCAGCGTCACGTCGCCCTTGACAATTGTGACGTTGCCCTCGACCCGTCCCGCGATGTCGGCGTGTCCGTTGATGACGACGAGCGTGTCGTGCACAGTGCCGCCGATCAGTGCGTCGCCCTTGACGACGACGACGGAGTCGACGCTCTCGCCTGGTCCGAGCGTGAAGGGGCCGTTCACGCGCACGACGAAGCCGCCCTCGTCGCCATCGTCTGCCAGAGCGGCGGTCGGCAGCACCGCGATGGCGATGACGCAGGCCGTCAGGGCAGCGGGCCGGATCAATCTCCACGTCATACGCCAAATATACGGCGGTCGCCGTCGCCTGTCGAGAGAAGAGGGGGTCACGGGACGGCTGGGGCGAATCGCGTTGTAGGGGCGCACGCCCGTGTGCCCCGCAAGCCAGAGGGCCGGCGCAAGAACGATCTCGACGATCGAGTCGGAACGGCGATCGCGCGCTTCTACGACCGCACTCTCGACTTCACGGCCAACGCCTCGGTGATGTACGGGCGCTTCGTTCCGGACCGCTTCGCGATCGGCAG
>JALHUB010000180.1 GCA_022865685.1 Dehalococcoidia bacterium
CACGCTCAAAGCGGGAGGCCACATGTATCGGAACATCTCTCTGATAGCCCGCATCGCCGTCATTCTTCTCATGGCCGGCGCGACAATGGCCGCTTGCGGCGGCAGCAACGAGGCCAAACCGGCATCCACAGTCGTCACGTCTTCGACGCCGGCATCTGATGCAACTACCGCAGCCGGCGCAACCAGCGCCCCGCCAACGCAAATCCCCGTCGAGACGGCATCGTCCGATACCAAGTTCGCTTGTCCCAGCCAGTGGACGAAGTACACTTGTCCAACCGTCTCGGCCAACAAGGGAGCGCTGACCGCGCCGTTCCGCGCCGGCGTCGATGCGGAAATCATGTGCCAGAATGTCGGCTTCTACACGTCGGGAGCAATAAACGACCTTTCGCTCCTGTACAAGGTGCCTGCGGGCACGGAGATAGTGTCGCCCATCAATGGCAGCGTGGTCAGTGTTAGGACGATGCCTGCGCCGCATGAGTACACGAAGTCCATCGCGATCGGCGGCATGCCCTTCTTGATCTACGTTTACTTCGTCGGCGATATCAAGGTAGAAGCGAACGCGCCGCTCACCAGGGGACAAGTCATTGGCGTCAACACGGGCACTTTCCCGACAGACAGCCCTCCCGACTCCAACCTCCTGGGCGCGTCGGTGCTCATCAATCTGCTGGGCTACGATTCGAAGATGCTGGACGCCAGCAGCTCCGACCTGTGGGTCGGCGGCGTGCCGAGCTGCTACGTGCCCTGACTGTCGCATCCGCCTAATCTCCCGCAACCCGCGCGCTCGAGTCGCCGTTTCCCTCGATTCGGCCTCGACGACCGCATGCCCGCGCCGTGTCGCGAACTTAACGCCGTCGTAACAACCCCGAAAAGAGCCTCCTCTAGACTCAGGGCACAGGGATAGCGCTGAGAAGGAGGACGGCCATGCCTGCAAGCCCGATAAGCGCCGGCGACACCGCCTGGGTGCTAGTCTCCGCCGCGTTGGTCATGCTCATGACGCCCGGCCTGGCCTTCTTCTACGGCGGCCTGGTCCGCGAGAAGAACGTCCTCGGCACGATCATGCACAGCTTCGTCGTGATCGCCATCGTCAGCCTGCTGTGGGTGGTTGTAGGCTACAGCCTGGCTTTCGGGCCGGACCACGGCGGCGTTATCGGCGGACTCGACTGGGCGTTCCTGCGGCACGTCGGACAGGCGCCGAACCCGGACTACTCCTCGACCATCCCACACCAGGCGTTCATGGTCTTCCAGATGATGTTCGCTGTCATCACCCCCGCCCTTATTACCGGCGCCCTCGCCGAACGCGCGCGTTTCAGCTCATTCGTCATCTTCATGGCTGCCTGGTCTCTGTTGGTCTACGCGCCGATAGCTCACTGGGTGTGGGCGCCCGGCGGCTGGCTGCGCGAGCTGGGCGCGCTCGACTTCGCAGGCGGGACGGTGGTCCATGTCAACGCCGGTATCGCCGCCCTCGTCGCGGCGATCATGTACGGCAGACGCCTGGAGTACGGCAAGGAGGCGCTGGAGCCGCACGACGTCTCGATGATGATGCTGGGAGTTGGGCTCCTCTGGTTCGGCTGGTTCGGCTTTAACGCCGGCAGCGCCCTGGCCGCCAACGGCCTGGCGGTCAACGCTTTCGTCGTGACGCACGTCGCCGCTGTATCCGCCGCCCTGACCTGGATGCTCATAAGCTGGTGGCAGACACGAAAGGCCAGCGTCGTCGGCGTGGGCGCCGGCGCCGTGGCCGGTCTCGTGGCGATTACGCCCGCCTCCGGCTTCGTCGACGTCGCGCCGGCCATAGCCATCG
>JALHUB010000181.1 GCA_022865685.1 Dehalococcoidia bacterium
CACGAAGAACTCGATCTCCATCTGCTCGAACTCGCGCGTGCGGAAGATGAAGTGCCGCGGGTTGACCTCGTTGCGGAACGACTTGCCGATTTGGGCAATCCCGAACGGCAGCTTGCGGCGGGTGCTCGTCAGCACGTTCTCGAAGTTGACGAACATGCCCTGCGCCGTCTCCGGCCGCAGATAGACCACGCTCGCCTCGTCCTCGACCGGCCCGGCGAACGTCTTGAACAGCAGGTTGAACATCCGCGGCTTGGTGAACTGCCCGACGGCGCCGCAGTTCGGGCAGCGGTTTTCTTCGATCTCGTCGGCGCGGAAGCGACCCTGGCAGTTGCGGCAGTCGACCATCGGGTCGGCGAACGTCGCGACGTGGCCGCTGGCGACCCACACCTGCGGGTGCATGAGGATGGCGGCGTCCATGCCGACCATGTCGTCGCGCTCCTGCACGATCGTCTTCCACCAGGCGCGCTTGATGTTGTTCTTCATCTCCACGCCGAGCGGCCCGTAGTCCCACGCTCCGGCGAGACCGCCATAGATCTCGCTGCTCTGGAAGATGAATCCTCGCCGCTTGCACAGCGACACGATCTCGTCCATGTCGACGCGGTTCTCAGTTTCCGTCACCTTACGACCTCACTCCTGGGGATGTCTGAAAGTTAGCAGTTTCGACAGAGAGAGTCAAAGACGCGCCAAATCTCCTTGACAGCGTTCTTCGGCGGTTGCTACCATCGACTTAGAGGAGCTAGACATATCCTCCGTTGACGTGGAGATAGCGCGGGTTGCGACAGTGCAAGGAAGTCTGTCCCCGCGTTTCTGTTCTCGCTCGGCAGATTGGCCACTATGCTAAGGGGGTGATAGCCGTGAAGTTCTTCATTGGTTTCCTGCTCGGTCTGGTGGTGGGCGCCTCGATCGGCCTCGCTCTCGCGCCCGAGCCCGGCGCAAGGACGCGTGCGAAGGTGATGGAGCACATGAAGGAGCGGACCCAGGGCGGCTCTGTGGAGCAGGCCGTGGAGGAGATGAAAGAGCGGTACGAGTAGCTGCTCCTCCGTTCCGCTAGGAAGGCGGCCCTTTGCCCGAAGACCAGCTCAAGCTGGTGGTCATCATTGCCTCTGACGTCGACGCGGACCGGCTTATCAAGCGGCTGGTTCAGCGGGGTTGCCCCGCCACGAAGCTCGGCGGCGTCGGCGGTTTCCTTCGCCGTGGCAACGCGACGATTCTATCCGGCGTGCCTGCGGCGGACGTCGAGTCTGTCGTCGAAATCGTCCGCGCGGAGTGTCACGCCCGCAGCGAGTTCGTCCCCGTGCAGACGCTGCCCTTTCTAGGCGAGGGCGCCGCATTCGCCGACCCGCTGGAAGTGTGTGTGGGCGGCGCCATCCTCTTCGTGCTCAGCGTGGAGCGTTTCGAGAAAACCTAGCGCTTCAGTGCAGCGAGCGGAACACGTGCACGAGATGCGTGTCCAGTTGCGTGCCTGCCGCGCCCGTCAGCACCTTGAACGCATCCTTCTCGCTCAGCGCCCGCCGGTACGGCCTGTCCGACGTCAACGCCACGTACACGTTCGCGACCGCAATGATGCGCGACTCCAGGGGAATGAGGTCCGTGGTGAGGATCTCCGGGTAGCCCTTACCGTCGGGCCGCTCGTGATGCGCGCCCACCCACAGCGCCGCCTCCTCGAGGCCGGGCAGGGCCTCCAGAATGAGGCGCGAGTAGCTCGGGTGCCGCTGCATGAGCTGCATCTCAGTCAGCGACAAGATATCCGGCTTGCCCATGATCCGTGCCGGCACGGACAGTTGGCCGACGTCATGCAACAGGGCTGCCAGGTGGATCAGCTGTACGTGGTCGACCGGCAGCCCGACAGCCTCCGCCAGCTGACCGGCGATCTCCGCCACCCGCGCCGACTTCCTCAGCGTGAACGGGCTCTTGGAATCGATGACCTCCGCGAATCCTCGCGCCAGGCTCACGACCGCCTTCCAGCTTGACTTGCCGTTCTCGTGCGGCTTGGCGACCAGCAGCGAGCGCCTGAGTTCCTTGGCGAACAGCCCCAGCCAGAAGTCGTCGCTGCGTGAGATCGACTTCACTTCCTCCACCAGCCGCGGGTCGAGGATGATCTCCGAGACATCCTCCAGCTCCGCTACCAGGTTCCGCCGGGCGATCAGCGAGTTCTGCTCTTCGGCGATGACTGACTCCGCCCAATCCGCGACGGCCAGCACGCGCGACAACTGCGGTATGTCGTTTGCCGCCAGGCCCTCGGGGTAGCCGCTGCCGTCCCAGTTCTCGTGGCTGGAGACGATTGTCTCGCCTATCTCCGTTGGCAGACCCAGCGCAATTGCCTTCGCCCCGCCGAGCGACGCGTGGCGGTGAAAGGCGCCGATTATCGTCTCTGGGACAGGCGCGCGGCAGTCCGCGACCAACTCCTCCGGCGGCTTGCGCGGCGACGCGGCGAACAGAGCGTTCTCATTGACGCCGATAAGCTCGGTGAGTTCAGACGAGACGAGGGGCACGCCCAGGTCGTGGAGCAGGCTGGCGTGATAAAGGACCATCTGTTGCGAATCAGGCAGACCCAGCGACCGTGCAAGGCTCGTCGCGATGTAGCACACGCGCATGGCGTGGCCCATGGCGCGGCCTTCCGCCAGGTCCAGACCTTCGCTGAATCCTGATACTAGCTCTGCCCTGCTCAGCAGTGGCAGGCGTTTTGGTTCGAGCGCTCCTTCTTGTACTTCCGGTATTCCGTAGAGTTCTGCAGGAGAGAGTCCTTCCTCACCCGCTATGGGTGATCTGTTTCGCGTCAAATGCTGACCTCGAAGGCGAATGAAAGAGGGAAACCGCGGCCTCCCCCGAGTTGTAAAGGTCCCGATCTGAATATCGGCAGACGGCGCGAACTACACAGACCGAGCGGTCGGTCAGCGAAGGGCAAACAGGCAAACTTGCGTCGATTTCCGCGGACGTGGACAATGGCTCGCGAAGGAGATCGCATGATCCTCGAAGGGCTCGTCGTCGGCATGTTCCAGAGCAACTGCTACATCGTCGGCAGCGAGGGCACACGTGAGGCAATGATCGTCGACCCCGGCGACGAAGGGGACCGCATCCTCGCTACCTTGGAGCGCCACAACCTGGAGGCGAAACTGATCGTCGTCACACACACACACGTCGATCACGTTGCCGCGCTGCAGGCCGTGCGAGACAGCACCGGCGCTTCCGTTGCCATGCACCGCGACGCGTACGAGTCGTCGAAGGGGGACTCGGGGCTAATGCGCATGCTGCTGGGCGCGAGCGCGCCTCCGCTCGGTGAACCGGACCTGTCACTGGAAGACGGCGACAAGCTAAAGGTGGGCGACCTGGAGTTCGAGGCTCTGTTCTGCCCGGGGCACGCCTACGGCCACATCTGTCTTGTCGGCCAGGGCGTGGTGTTCACCGGCGACGCTCTTTTCGCCGGCGGCATCGGCCGCTTCGACCTGCCGGGTGGCGACGGCAAGCTTCTGCTCAGAAGCATTCGCGACAAGCTGCTCACGCTGCCCGATGACACCATTGTACTTGCCGGTCACGGCCCGTCGAGCACGATAGGCGAGGAGAAGAACAGCAACCCGTTCCTGCTCTATCCGCGAATGTACATGGGAATCGAGCTTGACTGAGCGCTGAGGGACTCGTGAATAACAGGAAGGCCGGGGTTCCCCGGCCTTCCTCGGTTTTGCGTGTGTTGAGTCTTACGAGATGAACAGCGGCGCCAGCACCAGAGTGATCGTGCTGAGCAGCTTGACGAGCACGTGCAGCGACGGGCCCGCCGTGTCCTTGAACGGGTCACCAACCGTGTCGCCGACGACTGCTGCCTTGTGAGCATCGCTTCCCTTTCCCAGCGTTACCCAGCCGGCGGAGTCGCCCGCAGATACGCCGGGGTCACCCACTGTGACGCCCGCTTCGGCCGCCGGGACCTGGAGGAGGCCGGCCTCGATGTACTTCTTGGCGTTGTCCCAGGCGCCGCCCACGTTGTTGAAGAAGGTCGCCAAGATGACACCGCCGATAGTTCCGACCATCAGCAGCGCCGCCACCGACTCCGGCCCGCCTGAGCCTACCGACTGCGTCTGCGGCAGCGCCTTGAGGATCTCTGCCTTGTAGATTAGCCGGAATGCCACTCCGATAACGATGGGCGCTCCCACCACGAGCAGGCCCGGAGCCATCATTCCCCGCAGCGCTGCCTTGGCGGTAATGTCGACGGCCCGGCCGTAGTCGGGACGGGATGTCCCGGCCATGATGCCCGGGTCCTCCCGGAACTGCCGCCGCACTTCCTCGATGATCTTCGATGCCGCCTGCCCCACAGCACGAATTGCCAGCGAGGCGAACAGGAAGACAATCATCACGCCCAGCAGCGCCGAGACAAAGGATGCGACGTTGGAGATGTCGACGGGGAAGGGGATGGTCGTCAGGTCTTTCCCGAAGTAGATAGAGTTGGGGTCCTTCGCGAAGTGCTCCTTGACCTTGTCCAGGTAGGCGCTGAACAGCAGGAACGCCGCCAGGCCGGCCGAGGCCATCGCATAGCCCTTCGTGAGCGCCTTCGTCGTGTTACCCACGGCGTCCAGCGCGTCGGTGATGTCGCGCGCCTCCGCGGGTGCGCCGGACATCTCGATGATGCCGTTCGCGTTGTCCGTGATCGGGCCGAAGGTGTCCATCGAGAGGATGTAGGCGGCGGACATGAGCATGCCCATCGTCGCCACCGCCGTCCCGAACACGCCGCCGTTTGGCAGGTTGGAGTGCTCGCCGAGCACGAAGGACACGACCAGCGCGGTGCCGATGGCGAGGGCCGTGCCAAGCGTCGTCTCGAATCCGACGGCCGTGCCGATGATAATGTTCGTCGCCGGGCCCGTGCGTGATGCCTGCACGATCTCCTTCACCGGCCGCCAGCGTCCCGCCGTGTAGTACTGCGTAATGTAGACAAAGAGCACGCTGGTCGCGATACCTGTCAGGCCGCAGAAGAAGAACCAGTGCCAGTGGTCGCCCATCATGATCTTCGTGACCAGCGCCATGAAGCAGATGGATATAGCGGTGATGACGTAATAGCCGTAGTTGAGAGGCGTCATCGGGTCCTGATTCTCCTTCGTGAAGAAGGGGACCGAGAGGATGCCGATTCCGGTCGCGATGATACCGAAGGCACGGATGACCAGCGGGAAGAGGATCCACTCCGGCTTGCCGGTGAGCTGGAAGATCACCACACCCAGGATCATCGCGCCGATGTTCTCCGCGGCTGTCGACTCGAAGAGGTCGGCGCCACGGCCGGCGCAATCGCCCACGTTGTCACCCACGAGGTCGGCGATCACAGCCGCGTTGCGCGGGTCGTCTTCAGGGATGCCCGCCTCAACCTTGCCTACCAGATCGGCGCCCACGTCGGCGGCCTTCGTGTAGATTCCACCACCGAGCTGCGCAAACAGCGCGACGAAGCTGGCGCCGAATCCGAAGCCGACGATTAGGAACGGCGTGTCAGCCATGTCGTTGCCCAGTATTCGGCTGTAGAAACCGAACAACGAGGCAACGCCGATCAGGCTCAGACCGACGACGAGGAAGCCGGAGACGGCGCCGCCGCGCAACGATACCGCCACCGCTTCGCGGAGACTGCGCGTCGCCGCCGAAGCACATCGCCCGTTCGAGCGCACCGCCACGTACATGCCGATGAAGCCGGCAACGCCCGAGCAGATAGCGCCGATCATGAACGCTACGCCGGTGAGAACGCCATGGTTCACGCTCTCATCGAAGTAGCCGACGATCACGCCTATGGCGACTGCCACGAACACGGAGAGTATGGCGATCGTTCGGTACTGCCGGCGGAGGAAGGCCATTGCTCCCTCGAATATCATCCCCGCGATCTCTTGCATCGCGGGCGGGCCGGCGTCGCGTTTCAGCACGTCCCATGCCAAGAACGCAGCGAATACTACGGTGGCCAAGCCCACAATCGGGATCATCCAAGCCATAGCCATGACAGTATGCTCCTTCGCTCTGGATTTGTCGCACCGGCGGAAGGCCTCCAAGACACCGGATTGAAGGCTTCTTGGCCGACCGTTTCGGAGTGTAGCAAAGGCCTCGATCAATGAGCAAGCAAAGTGAGCCGGTTCTTGCAACAGATTTCACAAGGGCGTAAGCTCTGGCCCAAGAGCTGCTAGACGGGCGGGAAACCGGCAGGGAGGCCGGCGTGGCAAACGTACTGGTCGTCAGCGGAGAGGCCGCGACGCAGGAGACGCTGCGGAGCTGCCTCGTCGACGCCGGACACCTGGCCGCGGTCTGCAGCGATCTCTCCGCCGCGCCGCGACTGTTCGCGGCGCTGGAGTTCGATCTCATTTGCCTGGATGTCCGGGGCGATGACCCCGCGACCGCCGACTTCTGGACGTGGTTCGTCGGCGACCAGAGCCGCGCCGCGATACCGGTGCTCTTCATCCTCCCGCTCGGCGCGCGCTGGACTCCAGCCGCTGCCACGGCGCGCTTCCGCCCGTCGTGCGACGACATTCTGTCGCGACCGCTGGACATCGATGACGTCAGGCAGAAAATCGCGCGAGTCCTCGCCGCATCGCCCTCAGGTCCGACAGTCCGGTCGCGAGTGCTCCGCTCGCCTCCGCTTACGCTGGACATCGAGACACATGATCTGGCGGCGAACGGCAAGGAGATCGCCCTCACACCCATCGAGCACCGGCTCCTTGCCTACTTGATGGAGCGGCCGGGGGCCATCGTCGGCAGCGACGAGCTATTGGAGAGCGTCTGGGGCTTCCATCCGGGGACGGCGACGGCGGCGGTCGTGCGCGTTCACGTCGGCAACCTCCGTCGCAAGATGGCCCAGCTTGGAACGGCGCGGCTCCTGGAGACGCTGCCTCACAGGGGATACCGGCTTCTTCAGGAGGAAGGCTCCTAGCCGGCGACCGCTTTCGCCGATGCGCGACGCACTGGCATATCGCCCGCCTTCTCGTCGGCGAGCGCGCTCAGGTCCTGCGACTGACGCTCCAGCCAGCTCCGGAGGTCGTTTCGCGCGATGATGCTGCGCAGCTGCTCCGCCCGCCGTCTCTTCTCTTCGTCGGACATCGTCAGCGCCAGCCACAGGGCGTCGGCGGTGCCCTCGATATCGGTCGGAGCGACAGAGAGCGCGCCTTCCGCCAGCTCGCGATGCGAACCGACTTCGGTCGACAGGACGACGACGCCATCGCGCTCGTTCACGATCGGCCCTTCCTTCGACACGAGGTTCATGCCGTCCGCCAGCGAGTTGACGAGAAGCACGTCGTAAAGGCTCATGCCGGCCAGCGCCTGCATGTAGTTGTTCTCCGCAAACGCCTCTATCGGCTGCCAGCCGGCACACCCAAAGCGGGCATTGATCTCGGCGATGCGCCGCCACACCTGCGTTGCGTACCTGCGGAACTCCGGCACGGAGCGGCGCGACGGCACGAGGAAGGCGAGCATCTTCGCCTCACCGGCGAGCTCCGGATGGCGACGAAGTAGCAGATCGAAGGCGTCCAGGCCGCCCAGTATGTTCTTGCTCGGGTCCAGGCGGTCGACTCTGACTATCGTGTGCTTGCCCGTGAGCCGTCGCAGGCACTTCCGGTACCGCGCGAACTCGAGCGAGAGCGTTTGGCTGTGCAGCCGTTCCACGTCCACAGATACGGGATACGTCCTGACCCTCGTCAACCGGCCGCGCCGGACTACTGCGCCTTCCGACGCGTCTACCGCCACGTTCGGCAGGAAGCGCCGGCAGGTGAGGGCGAAGTTGCGGGCGGACACGTCCGTCTGGAAGCCGACGACATCGGCGCTGAGGAGGCTGGCGCATATCGCCTGGACGATGTCGCGGGGCAGCTTCTCCCAGGCGTCCGCCCCTGGCCAAGGGATGTGCAGGAAGTGCTGCAGGATGACGTCGGGCGCGATCTCGCGGACGTAGCCGGGGCACATGTAGAGGTGATAGTCCTGGATCATGACGTAAGGTGGCCTGGCGCCGCTTTCGACCTCGTCGACGATGGCGCGGGCGAAGGCGCGGTTTGCCGGCAGGTATCCCTCTTCCCAGC
>JALHUB010000182.1 GCA_022865685.1 Dehalococcoidia bacterium
AACCACCTGGCCTACTTCTGCGACCTGACCATCGCTGCGGAGCATGCCACGTTTCGACAGGTCGGACCACGGGTCGGCAGCCCGGCGTCGGGGCACTGGGTGACGTACCTGATGCAGGTTGTCGGGCAGAAGCGGGCGCGGGAGATATGGATGCTCTGCCGCCCCTACACGGCGCAGGAGGCGCTGGCGATGGGGCTGGTGAACGCCGTCGTGCCGAAGGAGAAGCTCGACGAAGAGGTCGACCAGTGGTGCCGCGAGCTGATGGCGAAGAGCCCCAGCTGTCTGAAGATCCTCAAGGCCAACTTCCGCTCTGTCTACGACCCGCTCCGCGAAGGCTCCCTGCGCGATTGGATCGGCGAGTTTGCGCCCGACTTCTTCCAGACCGGTGAGGCCGACGAAGGGAAGAACGCCTTCCTGGAGCGTCGCGAGCCAGACTACAGCCGGTTTCCGCGCCGTGGCGGCGTCTACAAGCCGAAGGAGGTCTAGCCATGGGCCGTATGGACGGGCAGGTCGCGATCGTCACCGCTGCGGCGGGCGCGGGCATCGGACAGGCGGTGGCGCGCCGCTTCTTGTCAGAAGGCGCCGACGTTGTGATAAGCGACGCGCACCCCCGTCGCATCGAAGAGATGGCGACGGCGCTGGGCCGCGAAGCCGGCCGGGAGGTGCCCGGCCTGGAGGTGGATGTCACCAACAAGGCTCAGGTGCAGCGGATGGTCGACGTCGCGCTGGAGAAATACGGCAAGATCGACGCGCTGGTGAACAACGCGGGCGTCAACCGCCTTCAGCCCGTCTGGGAGATGAGCGACGAGACCTGGGACCTCGTGATCAACGTCAACCTCAAGGGGACCTTCTACTGCACGCGCGCCGTTCTCCCTTCGATGATGGAACGCGGCGGCGGGAGCATCGTAAATCTCTCATCGTCAATCGGCTGGATGGCATCGAACGACGGCGAGGCGCACTACGCCGCCGCGAAGGCCGGGATAATGGGGTTTACGCGTGCCGTCGCCGCCGAAGTCGCGGGAAGGGGCATTCGCGTGAACGCGATTGCGCCCGGCCTCATCTACAACGAGTTCCTGAGCCGCGTCTACCCGCCGGAGTTCTTCGAGAACTGGAAGCGGCGGACCCTGCTCGGCCGCCTTGGCGCCTCCGACGACGTCGCCAACCTGGTGATGTTCCTGGCGACCGACGAATCCAGCTACATCACGGGCGAGGTGTTCTGCATCAGCGGCGGCGCCTACGTGCGCGGCTAACCGCAGGCCTATCACAGCGTTGCAGCGTTTTGACCGTAGGCGCCGGCTTCTCAGCGGCCGGCGACGATGTCTTTGATCTGCGGCGCCAGCCAGCGCGCCACCACGGCCGCGCCCTCCGGCGAGAAGTGAACGCCGTCGGAGCGGACCCTGACCCCATCGATCGCCAGATCGCTGTACTCGCCGTCCGGGCAGATGAAGCCGTCCAGGTCGACGACGGATACCCGGTCGGCGTGTTGCTGCGCGAACCCTCGGTAGAGGCCGTTCAGCGGCTCAACCGGCCAGACTTTGAGGTGCTCTCCGCTTATCGTCTGCGCCATCGCCAGGTCGCGCGGCTTGAAGCAGGGCGCCGTCAGCAGGATTACCCTCGCGCCGCCTGCCGAGAGCGCATCGACAGCGCCTTCGAGCTGGCCCCAGGCATAGGCATGCCACTCGGGGCTGCCGACCTCCAGCAGGTTTCCGCCCACCTTCAGGTCGAGCGTGTCCCAGGGTCCGAACAGCATGAGGACCACGTCCGGCTGAAAGTCCTGGACGTTGGAGGGCCAGCCCGCCCGCCAGCGCTTGCATGCCTCCGCCAGCTCCGAGACCCACTGGCCGTTGTCGTCGCGCTTTTCGTCGACGCTGAGGAAGCCGCAGCCCATACCTGCCGCGTTCCACGTCGAAAGCCCGAGCGCGTCATCCTCTGCCTCGAAGCCCCATCCCAACGTCAGTCCGACGGAATCGCCGATTAGCAGGACGCGGACCGGTGCGCCGACAGCCGCAGACATCGTCTCGGTCGTCGGGGGCGCAGGAGCGGTCGACGGCATCGGCGCCATGGGAACGGTGGATAGCGAGAAGGCCGGCGCGCCGCCCCGCGTCACGAGGACGAGGGCGACAGCAATGCCCCCTGCCGTTGCCGGCGCAAACGCCCACGATACCTTCCACCTCCGGAGTGCGCCGCGTCGCACCGGCATCTCGACGAGCCGGTAGGAGGCGATTGAGATCGCCAGAGTGGCCGCGATGCGCACGAGGACGAGGCCGTAGCCGTCGAAGCCCGTGCGGTCGGGCGTGAGCACAAGATAGATGGGCCAGTGCCACAGGTAGACGCCGTAGGAGATGAGGCCGAGGCCGCGTAACGGCGGCAGCGATAGCGCCCTGGCGACAGGCCCGCCTCCAGGTTGCACCGCGGCGACGATGACGACGGCGACGCCTAGCGCCAGCAGGAGGAAGCCACCGCGATAGAGCAGGACGCTATCGGCGGAGGTAGTCATCCAGGCGCGGCCGAGAAAGGCGATGCAGGCCACGGCGGCAACCTGGAGCGTCGCTTTCGGCAGGGCGCCGCGCACGGAGCCCAGACGCAACAGCAGCACCGCCAGCACCGCGCCTACCAGCAACGACTGCGCGCGCGTGTCGGTGCCGTAGTAGACGCGCGAAGGGTCGTGACCGGGCTGGAAAAGCAGGGCCATCAGCAGCGCCGAGGCCGCCAGCATCGCCAGCGACGCCGGCAACAGCAGCCCCATGGCGCCGCGACGCGCCCTGACCAAGAGAAGGAGCAGCAGCGGCCAGACGGCGTAGTACTGCTCCTCTATCGCCAGCGACCAGGTATGGCGCAGCGGCGAAGGGATCGCGAACTGGTCGAAATAGGACTGCCCGCTGAGCACCGGCCGCCAGTTGGCGACGTAGCCGATGGTAGCAAGGGCATCGCCGCGCAGCCTGTCGAGCTCCTCCGGCCGGGCGATGAACGCCGCGTAGACGGCCACGCCCGCGAGCATGAGGAAGAGCGCCGGCAGCAGGCGTCGGGCGCGCCGCGACCAGAAGGCGACGAGACCGATGCCGCCCTGAGAGCGCCATTCCGCCAGCAGGAGGCTGGTGATGAGATAGCCGCTGAGCACGAAGAAGGCGTCTACGCCGAGGAAGCCGCCGCGCGCCCAGGGCATCCCGGCGTGGTAAGCTAGGACGGCAGCGACGGCCAGGGCGCGAATGCCATCCAGCGCGGGACGATAAGGGAGACGAGCGCCTACCGGCGCCGTTGCTTCGCGAGGAGAGGGCTTATGAGTCGCCACCAGAACTTCACCACCCACACCCATGCACGACAGATGCAGGAATTGTACTATGGCGGCGTTGGGGGGTCAAAGTAGCGTGCGACGATGGAGTGTGCCGGATGACGGCCGTTCGCCCTAAGGTCATAATCGCTGACACGACCAGCGGGCTGCCCGCCGCCTTCGAAGCGGTCTTCGCGCCGTACGGAGGCGTTGACTCCGTCATCCCTGCGGGCAGCAAGGTTTATGTAAAGCCGAACGCAGTTCACTTCTCGCCCGGCACCTACACCGACGCCGCCGTCGTCGATGCCATGCTCGGCTGGCTGCGCGACCACGGCTATCAACGCCTGGCGCTCATGGAGAACTCGACGCACGGCGTCGCGACTCGCCTCGTCTTCGCCGCAACCGGCTACGACCGCATCGCCCGCCGTCACGGCGCGGAGCCGGTCTACCTCGACGAGGGACGCACGGTGCCCTACGCCCTCGAAGGCGAAGAGTCGCCGATACGCATCCCCCGCCGGCTCTTCGACACGTTCATCGATCCCGCGCGACAGCCCGGCAGCTTCTACCTCAGCCTGCCCAAGCTGAAGACGCACTCCATGGCGACCGTGACGCTGGGCGTGAAGGGCCAGCAGGCGTTCCCCATCGACGCGGACCGAATGCACCTGCACAACCACGAGACGCTGCACCTGCGCCTGGCCCGCCTCTACCGAATGGTGCAGCCGGACTTCTGCATCATCGAAGGGGTCACCGCGACCTTCAACGGGCACGTCCCGCCTCGCACGCTACTCGCGGAGAGCAGCGCGCCGCTCAACGTCCTCATCGGCGGATGCGACACGGTGGCGGTCGACGCGGTGGGCGCCAGGGTGCTGGGCTACTCTGTCGAAGAGATCGAGCACCTGCGTCTGGTCGCGGAATGGGGTTTGGGCGTGGGTCGGCTCGACGAGATCGAGATCATCGGGGACCTCGGCCGGTTCCAGACCCGCTATCCATACGCCATCCTGCGTCGCTTTCGGCCTGACGTGCGTATCGTCGAAGGGCGGGAGCGCGCCTGCGTCGAGGGCTGCAAGGGCAACACTGAATGCCTGCTGGAGATACTGAGCAACGACTACCCCAGCCACGGCGGCTTCAGCATCGTCTTCGGCAAGGGCTTCGAGGATGCGGATTTGGATGGCCTGCCCGGCGACATCCTCGTCGTCGGGCCGTGCGCCGTCGGCGAGCAGGGCGCGGAGCTGCGACGGCGGTACCCAGGGCGTCGCATCGTCGAGGTGAACGCCCACAACGACCTGCGCGGCATCATGACGGCGCTGACCTCGCTGATGGGCGTGCGGCCGCTGGACATGGTGCCGCTGAGTCGATGGCGCACGCTGATGGTCCTTGCCCAGGCTCGACTGCGCGGGTTGAACTCGCGCTTGCCGCCACTGCTGGGAAGATGACGTTGAAACGCGCCCACCACAAATAGAACGCCGAGACTCTCCAGTCTCGGCTACGGGCGGTGTAACGGGCGAAGCCTTCCCTGCGTTCTATGCTTTAGGGCTTGCGCGCCTCGAAACACGTACAGCCATTGCCTGGACATCGGGGGGCAGCGCGGCCCTTTTCTATTCCCCTCGTGCTCTTTAGCTTCGCTCCGTCATCCAGCCGTCGACGCCGAGGAACGTGCGACTGGTGAGTCCTGTTCCCCTCTCAGGCGTCAGGGAGCGAATCCATTCCCAGGTCGCGATCCAGCTCTGTGGCGAGTAGGTGTTGATCTGCGGGCCGTGCTCCCTCATCATCGCCCGCTGCGCATCGAGCACGATCTCGCGCCGCTTCTGCGGGTCGAACTCGGAGCGCTCCTTCCACACCCAGTCGTCCATCGCCGGATTGTCGTAGCCGGTGAAGCTGACGCCGGCGATGCCCTTGCTGAACCACTGGCATATGGGACGGTCCGGCTCTACGTACGGCAGATTGTAGAACCACAGCATCTGGAAGTTGCCGGCATAGAGGTACTGCGCCAGTAGCGTGGCGATGTCCTTCGGCTGGATGTTCACGGTGATGCCGATCTTCGCCAGGTGCTCCTTGACGATCGCGGCGTCCTTCGTCAGGTTCTGGACGTTCATCACGGGCACGTCGACCTCGACGCCGTCGCCGTAGCCCGCCGCCTCGACGAGCCGCTTCGCCTCCGTGAGGTCGACCTTGTAGAACTCGCGCACCTCGTCCTGCGGCAGCGCCCAGTATTCCAGCGACGGCGAGACCGGCCCGTTGAAGAAGCCTTCGCCGAACGCCGCCTTATCGATGAGGTCCTGCCGGTCAACGGCCAGGTCCACGGCCTTTCGCATCCTCTCGTCATCGAACGGCGGCCTGTCCACGCGCAGAAGGAGGCAGCGGTTCCAGTAGTTGGGCGCCTTTCGCACCACGACATGATTGATGCGGCTCAGCTCTTCGACCTTCAGCTTGTCGAGAGCGGCGCCGCAGAAGTCGTGGCGCTTGGTGCGGAACGACTGGAAGAGCGCCGCATCGTCCGTCATGATGATCCACTCGGTGGAGTCCAGGAACGGGCGGCCCGGCATGTAGAACTCCTGGTTCTTGACAACCTTGAGCCGCTCCGACTTCACGTACCTGTCCAGCACGAACGCGCCGCAGCCCACGGGATGCTGGCTCAGGTCGCCCCACTTCTCGATGGCTTCGCGCGGGATGATGGCATAGCTCGGGTTACCGGTCTCGTCCAGGGTGGGCGAATAGGGCCGCGTGGTAGTGAGGCTGAAGGTGTATTTGTCCGCCGCCTCGAAGTGGGCGGTGAAGTCGCGCAGGAGCTGCTTGTCGTTCATGATCGTCGGGTCGTCGCGGCGGCGCTGCATGCTGAAGACGACGTCGTCGGCGGTGACTTCGCGGCCCCAGGTCGGGTCGACGTTGTGGAACTTGATGCCCTGCTTGAGCTTCCAGACGTAGGTCGTCTCGTCGACGACCTCCACGCCGTCCGCCATCTGCGGCTCCAGCGTTCGGTCCGACGTGCTGACGCTGTGCAGGTAGCCGTTCATGAGCGCCGAGCACCAGAAACCCGTCACGCTCTGCTGGACGTCGAGGCCTCCCGGATCGGCCATCAGTCCCATGATCTGGTCACCACCGTAGCGCGGGGTATCCGTTGCTGAGGGCGTCGCGCCGTCACCGGTGGCCTGCTCGCTTTCATCGGAGCGACAGCCGGCAAGCGCGAATGCCGCTACGCCGAGGCCGGCGACGGCGCCTGCTTTGAGGGCGTCTCGCCGCGACAGCCGTCGGGCGGTGAACCGCGCTCGCCTTTTCGTTGACTCCATCATCCTCCCTGTTCGAAGCGTGGAGGTAAGCCTCAAGATACGCCGAGACGCGTTGCAGGGTCAACACGGGACGTGGTGTGGGGACGGCGGGCTTTCCGCCGAGACTAAAAAGTCTCGGCTACGCTAATAACAGACATGGGCTATGGGGATACGGGGAGGGGAATGGCGCCGGTCTGGTAGTACTCCGTCGCCCGCAGCCGCAGGTGGCCGCCGTCGTCGTCGGCGTATTGCGCGGTCGCGTCGTTGCTGTCGATGGCCGACGGATTCGTGATGCCGTCCTGCATCTCGTCGGTGTACATCGTGCAGCCGTCGGCTCCCGCGCCGAAGAGGAGAGCGACGACGCCGGCGTCGGCGAGCTGCTGCATCCGGGCCCGGTCGCCGAGCCAGTACTGGGCGCGATTGTCCTGGTAGTGCCCCCAGCTATTGTCCACGCTGCGGTAGAGCGTGTTCCCGACGGGCACCTGCCAGATGACAGCGCACTTCCCCATGTCCCTGACCGCGGCGGCCACGAACGACCGGAACCTCTCGAAATCGGCGCCGTCCCACCAGTGGTCCTTCTTGCCCGTCTGCGTCTCGTACCAGGCGGCGTCGCGGTCTGAGGCGTCGAGGAACAGCAGGTCGAACTCGACGCCGAGGGAGCGGTAGAAAGCGCCTATCTTCGCTGCCGTGTCGACGGGATCGGCGCTGTTGAGGATGAGGTCCTTGCCGGTCGCCCACGCGGAGACGTGGAAGCCGAGGAGCACGTTGGGCGCGTAGAGGTCGCGCACGTGAACGAGCGCCTGGGCGAAGCCGGCGGCCGTATCGTCGAAGCCCGCGACGGACGGCGCGCCCGACGACTTCACGGTCACCGCCATCTTCGCAGCGTCGCTGTCCTCGCGCTGCAGATAGCCCCAGAGGTCGGGCTCCGCGTGGACGACCGCTGTCTTCCCGAAGGCGCCGAGTTGCAGCATCAGCGACTCCCAGTCGTCGAAGTAGCCGCGCATCGTCGATGCATCGCGAAGCGTTGGCAGCACGTCCTCGCTGCCCGGGTCAGGCGCCGACGCGACGACCTGATAGTACGTGAAGACGGGGAGGTAGCCGCACGTGCGGAGTCTAGCTCGTCGTCCTCTGGTTGAAGCGCCTGCCAATAATCATCCCCGCCATGGCGACTCTAGGAACCCATCATGCGAACAGACCAGCGCGCCCCATGGGCCTCGTCTTCCCTCATCCTCACCGGTAGAGCCGGTCGCCTTCGGCTGCATTACGCCGGGCAAGAACCTCCTTGTATCGGTGACGGTGATCGTGGAGCGCGCGTGGCCGTCCCGCGGCGGCCGGCTCGCGGATGAGGATGTCTCAACGACAACCACCGGCTGGATCACCAGCACGAACGACTGGCAGGAAGTCGATCTCGACAGCACGGACACGTCCGGACCCGACGACTCCGACTTGGAGTTCCACGCCACCGTTCGCTACAAGACGTCGACGCTCGTGCCACTCCGCTGCGAGGAGTAGGCGCGGCGTCGATAACATGCGTCGGTGGAAAGGCGGATGGGAATAGGAGGAAGCCCCTAGGTAGAAACGGCGTCCCTCAGCCGACTCTAATACGACGACGGGCGTCAGCAGGACGCTTCGCCGGTCCAGGGAAGAGACGGCGGGTCGAGAAACCGCCGGCCGAGGACAAATGGGCGCCGTCATCGATACCAGCACCGCTTCCGCGGAGGGCCTTCGTGCCTGGCGTTCGCGCGCCCTGCCGGCTGCGCTCGTCTCCACTCGCGTCGTCGATTCCGCTCTCGCGCTCAGCGTCTTCGCCTTCAGCTTCGCTGTCTACAACGCTACTCTGGCGCCCGGCCTCACCTACGTAAGCCTAGACGGCAATGAGGCTGCCACCGTTCCGCATCAGCTCGGTCTGATGCACTCGCCCGGCTATCCGCTGTACACGTGGCTGGGCAAGCTCTTCACCCTGCTGCCGGCCGGCGACGTGGCCCACAGCATGAACCTGATGTCCGCTGTCAGCGCCGCCGGGGCCTGCGTCCTGCTGTACGCGATCGCGGCCCTTCTCACGAAGAGCCGGCTCGCGGCCCTTTTCGTCGCATTGCTCTTCTCGTTCTCGCCGGTCTTGTGGTCGCAAGCCGTCATCACGGAGGTGTACGCGCCGAACGCCTTAATGCTGGCGCTCACGCTGTTCCTGTTCCTGGCATGGGGTGAGCGCCTTCGCCGTCGACTCGGCACGACCGGGCAGGACGCGAATTCGTCGCTGCTGTTCTGTGCAGCCTGCCTCGCCTTCGGCCTCAGCCTGGGGACGCACCTCTCGAACCTGGCGTTGGCGCCCGCGCTGGCGCTCTACGTTTTTCTGCTGCGGAGGCTGGGGCCCGTGCACCGGAAGTCGCTCCTCATCGGCGGCGGGCTATTCGCTTTCGGCGCCTGCCAGTTCCTCTGGCTCCCTTTGCGCGCTTCGACGCTGAACGACGACCTGATGCTGCGCTACAAGCCCGACGACCCGCTCAACGTCTACAACTACGTCTTCAACGTCTTCCGCGACATCCGCTTCGCCTTCCCTCTTGAGGCGCTGCCCGAGCGGTTGTCGGTCTACGCGGGCTTGCTGAACGACAACTTCGGCATCTGGGGGACTGCGCTGGCGCTGGTCGGTATGTGGGACATGTTCCGGCGGCAGAGGCCCGCGTTCTGCTTCCTCGCCGTCGCCTACGTGATAGAGGTGGTCTATTTCCTCGAATACAACGTGCCCGATATCTCCGTCTTCTTCCTCCCGGCGCACCTGATATTCGCCGTCTGGATCGCTTTCGGCGTACGCCTGCTGCTCGCCAGTGCGCGGGGGCTCGCGCCGCGACGGTGGATGGCGCGCGCGGCCGTCTCCCTCACCTTCTGCGCCGTCTTCGCGATGCCTCTGTCGATTCAGCTAACAAGCGGCTGGTCGCAGAACAACCACGCCGGCGACACGACCGTCAATGACTTCTACAGCCATGTGTTCCAGGTCCTGCCCCAGGACAGCGTGCTCCTCGGCCGGCCCGGCGTGCCCGGGTCCGACCTTTTCCACCACTACCTCATCGGCGCTTCTCGGCCCGACATCGACGTTCCGCAGCTCAAGAGCCCTTACGGCGTCGCCGTGTCGGAGGTGGAGAATCGTCCCCTCTTCTTGACTATGAGTCCGGACAGCAGCAGCCTTCACCAGCAGTTGCCGGAAGGCCTGTGGTTCGTCCCCGTTATCGCGGCGCCATCAACCTATGTCTCCTGGCTCGGCGGACACCCGCTGACGCTCTACGAGGCACGCACCCGGCCGCCCGCGTTCATCGTCGAAAGCGCCCGGCCGCAGCACGTCGTGGGGCGGGAGATGGACGGTGTCCGGCTCCTCGGCTTCGACCTCGACCGGACGCAGGTTGCCGCCGGCGATACCCTGCGTCTGAGGCTCTACTGGCGGATCGACAAACCGCCGGCCCTTGACCTGTACAAGGTGTCGCTGACGCTGGGCGACGACCGCTACCGCGAGATACACACCCTGGGCTTCGGCCTGATCAGGCAATTCCGCGCGGAGAACCAGCTAACAACCGGCGCGACGATAGCGGAAGACTACCGCCTCGTCGTCATGTCCAGCCTGCCCTCCGGACAGCACACGCTCCACCTCTCGACCTGCGACTTCGGACCTCTCGGCTCGCGCGCGGAGGAAGGCGTCGACCTCATCGACGTCCTCGTCACCCGATAAGCACGACGCGGCGGGTGCCGCCGCAAGCGTGCCGACCGCGGGGAAAACCTCGGGAAAAGAGCGATTGACACCTATGCCCGGCCCGTGCAGAATGCTCGAAAGGATGTCGCGCGTCGCGGCGGACCAGTGAGCGAACGGCCGCCGAGTCGGCGACGGCAGGATGCTGGACCGATCGTTGGGAAAGGCAAGACGGCCCCGCGTGAGGCAGATGGGCCGTGCGCAGCGCCCGCTGGGCCGGCCGGTCCGGCTCCTCGGTCTGCGCCTGTCCAGGCGACTCCTCGTAAGGCTCTGCCGTCTCGGCCAGCTAGCCTGCATCCTCATGAGCCTGTCCGGCTTCATCCTCATATTCACTTCCGCACCGAACGCTGAGGCGCAGGGCGGCTGCCAGAGCGTCTGCATGGGCGAGAATGCAAGCGAAGGCGCTTGCACCTGGTGCGAGCGACTCGAACACGGCACGGGCGGCGGCGGCATGGCGGCCGGCTCCCTACTGGTGCTGGCCGGCCTCGGTGGCGCCATCTCTCTTGGCCAGCTATGCCACGGCCTTGAGCAAGGCGGCGGTGCCGGCGTTCCGCTAAGCGGCGGCGAACAGCAAGGCGGAGGCTATACCCTCCCCGATCCCGGTACCTTGACGAACTTCCTCAACAGCCTCGGCCTCACCAACGCCGACGGTACCCCGGTAGACGCCAACTCGATATCGTCCGCCCTCGATCAGATGACAAGAGACCAGCAAGAGGGCGGCGGTGCGCCCTCGAAAGGGCCTTATCTTGGGGGCTTCGGCACGCAGACGGCAGGCGGCGAGGGAGGCGAGCCGGTGGCGGTGAGCGAAGAAGGGCGGGCGGGCCTCGGAGGCAGCGAGGAGTCAGTGCCCGGCCAAGTGGAGGGAGAGACCTTCCGAGGCGTTGCGCCGGAAGGCGGGCCGCCACAGGCCCCGACGACCGACGAGGCGCGCAACCGCTGGCAATTGCTGGGCGCGGACGCCGATGGCCACATATACGACGCCAACCACAACCACATCCTCAACATCGACGCCAACGGGAACGTGACCGATCTGAGCAATCGGCCGGTATCGCGCGTCGAGCGGGACCCCGGATACGGCACCATCAACCATTACGTCGACGCGGACGGCAACCGGATCACGAGCACCCCGAGCATGGGGCTCGTCGACATGGACACCTATAAGCAGGTAGACGGACCCAAGCCTACTGGACCGGAGAGCCGCCTCAGCGATGAGGTCACCGCGCGGTGGACAGCGGTAGGCGCCGGGCCCGGCGGCGAGATGCGCGCCCCCGACGGCAGCGTCATCGCCCGGATCGGCACAGACGGGAGCATGACGACGCACGACGGGAGGCCTATCAGCGGCACCTCGTTCCAGGACGGAGGACGCCTCGGCTGGTTCAACACTGCGGACGGACAGCACTGGGCCTGGGACGAGGCAAGTGGACAGTACAGGTCGTCT